>DASRSD010000165.1 GCA_035656635.1 Pirellulales bacterium | reverse complement strand
GCGGCCGCTGGGTTGGGATTGGCGCGTCGGCTGTGCGGCCATTGCTTCCTTCCCGGCGCGCGAAGTGGTGCTGGGGACGTTGGGCGTCATTTACAATTTAGGAAACGTCGACCTGGAGCAATCGGAAGGACAAACGCAATTGCAAACCCAACTGCGAAACGCCACTTGGGATAGCAGCGTGCGTCCGGTGTTCACCGTGCCCATGGCCTTGGGCTTAATGGTATTTTTCGCGCTATGTGCGCAGTGTGCGGCCACGCTGGTGATTATCAAGCGCGAAACCAACAGTTGGCGCTGGCCGGTGTTCACGTTTACCTACATGACGGTGCTGGCGTACCTGGGCGCGCTGGCGACATATCAAATTGGCACGTGGTTGGCAGGATGAGCAGATGAGCGGGTGAATTTCGAATGGGGAATGGGGAATGGGGAATGCGGAATGATTCGCGGTGATGAGTTTAGCCGCGACGCGGTAGCGGAGCGAGTGCCGGTGAGCAGGTGATGGGGTAAAACAAGAACATGCAAAACATCATTGCGCTATTCATTGTCGCGGCGGCAGTCGGATATTTGCTACGACGGGGGTGGCGCTATTTTGCCGCGAAGAAATCTGCCGGGTGCGCCAGCGGCTGCGGCAGTTGCGCATCGAACAGTAAAAACATACCCGATGCCAAGCCGCTGGTAACGATTGATGCGTTGCGATCGAGCCGGCCGAATTCGCACAGCTAAGAAAGCGGCCACAAACAGCCGCCGTTTCGCTGCCACATTTCCCCGCACGTCAATTGCTGCGCAATCGCAACATGTTCGGCCCAATTTCGCGCGTGACGGTGTTCAAGTTCGTGCTGGAAACCGGGGCCGCGGCTGGCGGCGCCATCGCGCCCACCACCGTGGCCTGGCAGGTAATTTCCGGCACGGCGTTATCGCCCAGGTCGGTCTTGATTTTGATCTGCCGCTTAATGGTGCCGGGCTGTTGCGGAGCGGTGAAGGTCAGCGGAATAATTTGCACTTCCCGGGCATCTTCGGGCAGCTTGCACGTAATGTCGTCGCCGCCGGCAACATCGAGCACTTTGAACGGCCGCTTGCCGCGAACCACCACGTTTTTGGTCACGGTTTGTCCGGGCGTGAGCGAGCCCAACATCAGCGCCGAGGGGCTGACGCTTACTTCAGCTGCCACGCGGCCTACCACGTCGACGGGAATTTTCGAGGCTTCCACATCGTTGGTCACCAAAAACAACTGGTCGTTGATGTAGCCTGGCGGGCTGGTGGGCTTAAGCCGCACGACGAGTTCGTAAATGACCGTCGTAGGCAGCCGTCGCATTTCGTTCACTTCCACTTCGAAATTGGTGTTCGCGCTTTGCACGTCGGAAATGGACCAATTGCTGGGAGCGTTGGTGCGGGTGAGGATGATTTTTTTCTCGACGCCTTGGCCCACGTCGATGGTGCCCAAATCGACGCCGCCGGGTTGCAGTACGACGTCGCTGAGAATGTTGCCGGTGACCTGCAATTGCATTTCGGCAAAGTACGGCTTGTCGAAGGTGACTGTGATGGTGGCCGAGTGGATGCCCAAAAACGAATTGGTGTTCAGCGTGGCAACTACCTCGCCGGTTTCCCAGCTTTTCAGGTCGGCTTTGGTGGCTTCGGCAGATGTGCAGCCGCAACTGCTGCGGACAGCGGCAATATGCGCCGGCTCGACGTAGGGATTCGTGAACTTGAAGCGGTATTCCGCCTTGCTTCCCCGGGCGACCGTGCCAAAGTCATGGTTCGTTTCGGTGAACATTTTGCGCGCCCAATCTTCGGCGTGCGCAGCGGGAGCCCAGGCCAGTAACAGCAGCAAGAACACAACTTTTCGTGGCACGAACGGTATCTCCCAGGTTAGCCGTCTCAATGTGGCGAATTTTGAGGCAAAAATCGAGCCGGATTATGGCCGGTCCCGCAGCCTGCAGGTGCACAATTTACGCCAGTCTATTATTCGTAACTACTGTCTAAACAAAAAGTTGCATCCAAATACGGCCGGCGACGCCTAACGCAGATAAGAACACGAACTATTCCGATAAATTCGGATCAAACCCAGCCAAATCAAAAACCATTCTGGATCGTTAAGTGCCGCGTCGTCAAAGTTTTAGCGGTTTAAGACATCTCGCCCGACGATAGCAAATCGGCAAACTTTTCGCTTCCTGCGTAGAAACACAGGGTCGTTGCCTAATTTGAAGAAATGTAGCGGCGTCTGTCCTTAGACGCCGGCGGTTTTCTCGAACAAAAACGGCTGAGGACAGCCGTCGCTACATCGCTGAGCGGCCAAATTAGGCGACGACCAAACACAGATGGCTCGCGCCTCGGTGGGCCGAATGGGATATGATTTTAAGTTGTCGCCGCTTGGGACCAGGCGTTATAAGCCGTACAGGTTACCGCTATGAAAACAAAATGCGGTTCGCGATGGGTGTGGATGGGTGTTGTGGCTTGCGGAGGGTTGATGACGCTGTGCGGATGCAGCCGTTCGACCATCAGCATTAGCGAAGCCGCCGAGTTGCAACTGGCGCAAGCGCCGGCTGTTCCCGCGCAGCCCGGCCGGCCAGCCCTTCCCGCCGGAGTGGGCAAACCGGCCCAGCCTGCTGCACCGGCCTCTGCCGCCACGCCGGCTTCTGCCGCGGCTGCGGGCCAGCCTGCGGCGCCCGGGCAGCCTGAACTGCCGGCGGTAACGCTGGAAAATCCGTTTCCCAATGCAGCGGCGGCGCCGCCGCTGGACGGAGGCGTGCAATGGCTGAACACCGCCACGCCGGTCAATCTCAACAGTTTGCACGGCAAGTTTGTGCTGTTGGATTTCTGGACCTACTGCTGCATCAATTGCATGCACGTTTTGCCCGAGTTGAAAAAGTTGGAACGAGCGTATCCGAATAACGTGGTCGTGGTGGGCGTGCATTCGGGCAAGTTCGACGCCGAGCACGATTTGGAAAATATTCGCCAGGCGATTCTGCGAAACGACATCGAGCATCCGGTAGTCAACGACGCCGATTATAAAATTTGGAACGCCTATCATACCGACAGTTGGCCCAGCTTGCGGATGATTGACCCGCAAGGAAATTTAGTGGCCGAGCAAGGAGGCGAAATCGATTTTGCCACGCTAGACGCCTTCATGAAAAAATTGCTGCCGTATTATCGCCAGCAAGGCGTGCTGGACGAACGGCCCGTGCATTTCGCGCTGGAAAAAGACAAAGCGGCTAATACGCCGCTGTTATATCCAGGAAAAATTCTGGCAGACGAGCATGGCCAGCGGCTGTTCATTGCTGACAGCAATCACAATCGCATTGTGGTGGCTTCATTGAGCGGTAAATTGCTGCAAACCATCGGCAGCGGCGATATTGGCAAGCTCGACGGTGATTTTCGCACCGCGCAATTTCATCATCCGCAAGGCATGACGCTGCTCGACGACCGGCTGTACGTGGCCGACACCGAAAACCATTTGCTCCGCAAAGTCGATTTGAAAACCAAGCGCGTCACAACCATTGCCGGCACCGGCGAGGAAACAAAATTCGGCTGGCCAGGGGTGGATCAGGAAACCGGTAGGCTTCCGGAACGGTTTGTCGGCCCGCCGCTGAAGACGGCGCTCAACAGTCCCTGGGCGCTGTGGATTCACGAGAAAGATTTGTACATTGCCATGGCCGGGGCACATCAAATTTGGAAAATGCCGCTGGATGAATCGGAAATTGGCCCCTACGCCGGCAACGGTCGGGAAGATATTGTCGACGGGCCGCTATTGCCGGCGCGGCCCTATGGCAGCGGCGCCTCGTTTGCGCAGCCCAGCGGACTTACCTCCAACGGCGCGTGGCTGATTGTGGCCGACAGCGAAGGCAGCAGCGTCCGCGCGGTTCCGTTCGATCCGACCAAGGAAGTTGCCACGCTGGTTGGCACGGCCGAAATCGTAGCCGGCCGGTTGTTCACCTTTGGCGATGTCGACGGACCCAACGGCACCGCCCGGCTGCAGCATTGCCTCGACGTGGCTTGCCACGAAGGGCGTATTTATGTGGCCGACACGTACAACAACAAAATCAAGCAAATCGATTTGAAAACCGGCGAGTGCAAATCGCTGGCCGGTGGCGGACAAGTGGGGCACGGCGATTCCTCGTCCGACAGCCCCAAAGGAGCTGCCGGGGCGTCGTTTTCTCAGCCCGCCGGTTTGAGCTACGCCGGAGGCAAATTGTACGTTGCCGACACTGACAACCAATTGATTCGCGTGATCGATTTGGCGAAGAACGGCGGCGGCGCTTTGTCCGTAACCACTTTGTCGATTGCCGGACTGACGCCTCCCTACGCTCCGCCAGCGCTGCCGTTAACGCCTCCTGCGCCAATGGTCGCTGTGCCCGTGAAGTGAAGCGAAGTGAAGCAGCGGAATGGTGTTATCACTTCGTCTCTGTTACTTCGATTCGGCGCGGTTATTTTTCTCGAACGGGTTTTCGCCCCCCATGGTCAATTCGGCCGCTCGGCCACTATCGCGGTCGAAGACGACATTCGCGGTATTCGCCGGTGCGGCGTGATATTCATACCGCGGCGGCTTGGTAAGCTCGGCCGCTAAAATCATGGCCGCCCCAATGATTAACGAACCGACAAAAATCGCGGCCGAAACTTGGTGATGGCCGTGCTGAGAAGGTGTGGTCCCGTTCATGACTGGTCCCCGTAGAGTGTGTGTGGTTGCCTGCGTGTGAATTCAGTTATTGCGAATTTCGTGCCACGGGCTGGGGGGGGTTCAAGAATAGCAGGCTGGCGGCAATTTTTGCTCGCCGAACTGCCAACTCGTTCGCTGTGTGACCAACGCCGGCGGAGCTGGCTCCAATTACTCGCCGATGATTTTCACTAGCACCCGTTTGCGGCGACGGCCATCGAATTCGTAGTAGAAAATGTGTTCCCACGGCCCCAGGTGCAGCTTGCCCGCAGTGATCGCCACGACCACTTCGCGTCCCATTACCTGGCGTTTGAGATGGGCATCGGCATTGTCTTCCCCGGTGGCGTTGTGCCGATATTTCGCCGCCGAAGCGTCAAACGGCGCCAGCCGCTCCAGCCACGCTTCGTAATCATGGTGCAGGCCGGTTTCGTTATCGTTGATAAACACCGACGCCGTAATGTGCATGGCGTTAATCAGTGCTAATCCTTCGTGCACGCCGCTCTCGGCCACCAGCCGCGCCACTTCGTCGTGAATGGAAACAATGGCCCGCCGCTGGGGCACTTCCATCCACAATTCTTTCGTGAGTGTTTTCTCGGAATCGCTTTTGCAAAGGCGGCATAAAAACGGTAGCAGAGGAGGCCGCCAAAGTCTAATCCGTGGGCAAATCAGGTAGTGGGCCAATTTGATGGAAACAGTTTGGGTGGCCGGGGTCGAGTGCCGCCGAGCCCCCGGAATTTCTGCTACTGGGGACTCACTTCGTTCGACCCCAGCCACCCTGCGGAAGCAAAGTGCATCACGACCTTGCGGCAAAATCCAATTGCCAAACGGGCTTAACATGCGGTAAAATGCGAGGTTCTGTCTCCGGATAGCGGCGGCGGCAGTATTTTCGGCTCTTATTTTTTCGCAGCGTTAAGTTTCTCGCAATCCCATGTTCGAATCCATTCAAAACGGCCTGTCCGAAGCGATGCGCAGCTTGCGTGGAAAAGCCAAGCTGAGCGAAGCGAACATGCGCGATGGGCTGGAGCTGGTTCGCACGGCGCTTTTGGAGGCCGACGTCAATTACGACGTCGCCCAGGAGTTCATGAACCGCGTCAGTGCCGATGCGGTGGGGGAGAAGGTGCTGCAATCGCTCCGCCCCACCGAGCAACTCGTCAGCATTGTGCATCGCGAGCTGATCAACCTGATGGGCCCGGTCGATCACTCGCTGCACATGCACGAGGGAACCAACATCCTGATGCTGTGTGGCCTGCAAGGTTCCGGCAAAACCACCACCTGCGGCAAGCTGGGCCGGCTGATTCAGCAGCGCGGCCGCAAAGTGATGTTGGTGGCCGCCGACTTGCAGCGCCCCGCGGCCATCGATCAATTGCACGTCATTGGGGAGCAACTGGGGTTGGCCGTATACAGCGAGCGCGGCGCGCCCGATCCGGTGGTCGTGTGTCACAACGCCGTTCGCAAAGCCACAGAGGAAGGCATTGCGGTCGTCATTCTCGATACCGCCGGCCGGCTTCACATTGACGAAGAGTTGATGGAGCAGCTCAAGCGCATCGACAAGCGCGTGGAGCCCGATACCGTGCTGCTGGTGGTCGACGGCATGACCGGCCAGGATGCGGTCAACAGCGCTAAAGCCTTCAACGAAGCGCTGGAGCTGGATGGCCTGGTGATGACCAAGCTCGACGGCGACGCGCGCGGCGGAGCGGCGTTGTCGGTCAAGCAAGTCACCGGCGTGCCCATCAAGTTCATTGGCACCGGCGAGCATTTGGACAACCTGGAGGAATTTCATCCCGACCGCATGGCCAGCCGCATTTTGGGCATGGGCGATGTGCTGTCGCTGGTCGAAACCGCACAGCGCGAATTCGACCAGGAGAAAATGGCCGAAACCGAAGAGCGGATGCGGCAAGGCGAATTCACGCTCGATGATTTTCGCGCCCAAATGAGCCAGCTTGCACGGCCGGGCTTGATGAAAAAAATGATCGGCATGATGCCCGGCATGGGGGCGCTCAACGATTTGATGGGCCAATTCGACGAAGCCGAAATTCACCGCTTAAACGGCATGATCGACTCCATGACGGCCGACGAACGCCGCAATCCGGGCGTTATCGATCAAAGCCGCCGCCGCCGAATTGCCACTGGCAGCGGTGTAGAACCGCACGAAGTGAACGAGCTGGTCAAGCAATTTGACGGCATGGCCTCGCTGATGAAAGAGATGTCGGGGCTGGGCATGCGCGACAGAATGCGTAAAATGCAACAGTTGCAGCAAGGAGGATTTCTCGACCCGGGCAACCGCTTGTCGCGGGGCAAAGTGGGCACGGGCAAACGCCTGAGCGCCGACGAAAAACGCAAAATGAAAAAGCAGCGCGAAAAAGAGCTGCGAAAAAAGAAACGAGACGCACGCAATTAAAAAGCTTGTCGAAACGAAAGAGCGTGCCAAGGCAACAATTTAGCCGGAGGCTCATAGCCTCCGGAGCACAAAGTACAGACGTTCCATTATTAACAATTCCTCCGGAGGGCGTGGCCCTCCGGCTAAACGCAAACTTGTTTCACCAAAACGGAGATTCCTGTGGCAGTTAAACTTCGCATGAAACGCTTGGGGCGAAAGCATCGCTCCTATTTTCGCATTTGTGCTACCGATTCCCGCGCCCCGCGCGATGGCCGGGTAATTGAGGAAATCGGCAGTTACGATCCGATGATTCCGCTGACCGATGCCCGTTGCACGCTCAAGCACGATCGGGTGCAGTATTGGCTGGGCGTGGGCGCTACGCCGTCGGATCGGGTCAGCATTCTCATTAAAAAATACGGCCCAGCCGGCACGCACTTGAAGGAACAGGAAGCCGCTGTCGCCCAATACAAAGCCCCCAAGACCGTGCCCGATGCCGGTCCTCCGGCCGAAATCGCCAAGCCAAAGAAAGCCGAAGAAGCTCCAGCCGAAAGCGCGCCCGCTGGGGAATCATCCGGCGGCGTGGAAGCGACGGCGCCGGCGGCGGAGTAAGTTGCGGCAATTGCAGAATACTGATTATTTAATGCAGATTGCAAATTGAGTGCTTGGGACGGTCAAATCTTCAAATAAGCATCCACAGTTCTTGCCGCAGGGGGTAAGCGTGCATGGACCAAAACACCCGAAGCTTGCTGCTGAGGTGGCGCGCACTCGAACGTAATGATTCGATGAATGCTGTAAAATCACGAGTCCATCTTTTGTGGTTTTTGGGACTTGTGTTTTGTATTATCGTTGTTTTTGGCGTGATTTACAGATTCCACCCCGCAATCATCGCAATTGCAGCTGCTGCAATGGGATGGCTAGTTGCTGAATGCAACGCTTTGCGAAGCCGAATGCTGCAATGGCCTATATTCAAGCAATATATCGACTGGCAGCACGTTCACAAAGATATAGGCGATTCTGGATCAACGCCGAATACATAACTCAATCTCCATTCTTCAGCTAGTATTCTGCAATCGGCATCCGCCATGCGATTCGATGTTCTCACGCTGTTTCCGGAAATCTTTTCCGGTTATCTCAGCCAGAGCTTGCTCAAGCTGGCCATTGAGCGCGGGCTGGTGCAGGTGAATTTGCACAACATTCGTGATTGGGCCCAGGGAAAGCACAAAGTGGTGGACGATCGGCCCTACGGCGGCGGCCCAGGAATGCTGCTGAAAGTAGAGCCGGTGGTGGAATCGGTCGAAGCGGTTCAAAAGATGCCGCCGAATGGTTCAGCTTCGGCCGGAAACGCAGCCGAGCCCGGGCATCTCATCATGCTCACGCCGACGGGACGAAAATTAACGCAAGCCGTGGTGGAAGAACTGGCCGATCACCAGCGGCTGCTGCTCTTGTGCGGGCGGTACGAAGGGTTCGACGATCGGGTGCGGCAGATTTTGCAGCCCGATGAAATTTCCATTGGCGATTACATTCTCGGCGGCGGCGAAGTGCCGGCCATGGTGCTGATCGACACGGTCATTCGCCTGGTGCCGGGAGTGCTGGGAGATGAAGATAGCGCCCGGTGTGATTCGTTTTCGGTGCAGTCGCCTTCTGTTCAAGCAACTTCCGCTGGGGGCTTGCTTCGCTCGACCTCAGCCACCCCGGGCGTCACGGAAGGTTCGACTCCGGGCAATCTGCGATTATTAGAGGGGGGCCATTTTACACGGCCTCGGGAATATCGCGGCCTAACCGTACCGGAAGTGTTGATCAGCGGCGATCACGAAGCCATCGCCCGGTGGCGGGCCGAGCAAGCTTTACAAATTACCGGCCGGCGGCGGCGAGATTTACTCGACGGAACACCGCATTCGGCGCCGGAAAAGTTGCGGGAATCGAAAAACTCACCGTCTTAGTTATTGGCTGCCAACCGTTTACTGCGATCGTGCGGCCGCGCATCAATCTCGTCGCAGTCCCCCTTGGGGATCGCCGAAAAACCAGTTACACTACTAGTTCGCCCTTTACGGCACGGATTATCGCTCGGGTGACCCCACACATCAAATCGACTGCAACTGAATATGAGCCAGCAAATACTTGAACTCGTTGAAAAAAGCAGCCTCAAGGCTGATGTTGCTAAATTCGCCATTGGCGACACCATCGACGTGCATACCCGGATTTTGGAAGGCGAAAAAGAGCGGGTCCAAGTTTTCAACGGCGTGGTGATTGCCCGCAGCGGCTCCGGCAGCCGCGAAATGTTCACGGTCCGCCGCATTGTGCAAGGAGAAGGCGTGGAGCGGAAGTTTCCGCTGCACTCGCCGAAGATTGCCAAAATTGAAGTCAAGCGCAGCGGCGTGGTGCGCCGGGCGAAATTGTACTTCCTGCGCGATCGGGTGGGCAAAGCCGTTCGGCTCCGCCAGCGCCGCGGCGAGAAAGGCGAAGTGCTGGTTCCCGGCGAGGAATCGGCAGGCACCGAGCCCAAGCGGAAGGAAAAGGAAGGAACCAAGCGCGAACCGGCTGCGGTTTAAGTTTCTAGTGAATCGCGGAGACGCCGATAGGGCAGTTTTAATAAGGAAACCAAGGATTCAAGAATAAAGCAAATGCAAGTCAATGAACTTGTTGGCTCATTCCTGCCTTCTTGCTTTCCTTATCGAATCTATTCCTTTCTGTGCCTCCGCGTCTATGTGGTTAATCTCCAGGCTTGAGGTTTCGCCATGAGCTGGCCGGCGACAATTCGGTCGCGCTGGGTAAAATTCTGGCAGCCGAAACCGCTGGGTTATTTGGGCGAACGGGCGGTGGAAAAGCATCTCAAACGCCAAGGCTACAAAATTGTCGCCCGGGGCCTGCGGCTGCGCGGCGGCGAGCTAGATTTGGTGGCTGTCGAGAACCGCACAGTGGTGTTTGTGGAAGTGAAAACCCGGCGCACGGCACACTTCGGCCTGCCACAGGAAGCGGTCGATTCGCGCAAACAGTGGCGGCTCACTCGGGCGGCACTGTTTTACCTGAAACGGCATGGATTGCTGGAATATCCCGCGCGCTTTGACGTGGTGGCGGTCACGTGGCCGCACCAAGCCAAACGGCCCACGATCGAGCATTTCCAAAACGCGTTCGAAGCGACCGGCGTGCAGGGAATGTATAGCTGAGGGGGTAATTGCAATTGTCTTCACGTAGGCGAGTTTCTCCGAAACTCGCTTCCGCGTCTCGGAGAGACGCGGCTACGGCAGTCACCTCTTACAAGTTTTGATTTTATCGCAATGCCGCGCTTTGCAATATCGTCAGTTGTTCAATACCGCTTTTGGCCAGCCGCAGCAAGGCTTGCAATTCGTCCTCGCTAAAGGTGGCTTCTTCGCCGGTGCCTTGCACTTCAATGAAGCGGCCATCGCCGGTCATGACGACGTTCATGTCGACAGCGGCATCGACATCTTCGGAGTAATCCAGATCCAACATCGGTTGGCCTTCGACCATGCCCACGCTGACGGCGGCCACGCTGGCGGAGAGAATTTTTCGCACAGGCGATGTGCCTGCCGGAAATCCACCAGGCTGAGGACAGCCCGGCTCCGACAGTGTTGCCAGCGCGTCGACCAGCGCAATATACGCGCCGGTGATGCTGGCGGTGCGCGTACCGCCATCGGCTTCCAGCACATCGCAATCGATGGCCACGGTCCGCTCGCCAATGGCATCTAAATCGATGATGGCCCGTAAACTGCGACCAATCAGCCGTTGAATTTCCGTGGTGCGGCCGTCGGTTTTGCCGTCGCGCTCCCGTTTTTTTCGCGGACTGGTGCTGCCGGGGAGCATGTTGTACTCGGCGGTGAGCCAGCCGCGGCCTTTGCCCGCCATCCACTCGGGCACTTTAGAATCGACCGATGCGGTACACAACACGGTGGTGCCGCCGGCCTGAAACAACACGCTGCCCGGCGCCGTGCGCGTGAACCGGCGCGTGATTTTCACCGGGCGGAGCTCATCCTTTTTTCGTCCGTCATGCCGCATGGAAGAGAATAGAGAGTAGGGAGTAGAGAGTAGGGGGTTATGGAATTAGCGAGATTTTTTTCTTGAGAGACTTTTGTATTGCCCGAATCATCTTCCCAATTTCGTCGAGTCGCTTGAGAAATTGGTCGACTTCTGTTGCTTCCAAGTATCCTGACATTTCGGCCAGCGTTAAATGAGTTTCCAATTCTGCGCGAGATCCTTGTGCAACAGAAAGATGATAGAGGTACTCCTTCGTTGATTCGCGTTCATGTCCTTCGGCAATGTTGGCAGGGATGGAAACAGCCGCGCGTTGAATTTGTGATGCTAATCCAAAAGTTTCATGTTTAGGAAATGCCAGAGTTGATTGACGAATCGCATGGGCAACGTCCACACTGCGTTGCCAAACAATCAAGTCTCGGTAATTATCGACTTTCATCCCAGCCACTTCTTCGCCAGAAAAAATTTAGAAGAGATCGAATTCATTTGTTTATCTCTATCCTCTACTCTCTACCCCCTCTTCTCTAACCTCTGGCCGTGAGCAGCCACGCTAAAATTCCCTTCTGCACGTGCAGGCGATTGCTGGCTTGCTGCACGACAACACTGTGGGAGCTGTCGATGACTTCGTCGGTCACTTCTTCGCCGCGGTGGGCTGGCAAGCAGTGCATGAAGTATGCCTCGGCCGGGGCCTGCTTCATTAGTGCGGCATTCACTTGGTATGCGGCAAAAGCTTTGCGGCGTTTGGCGCTTTCGGTTTCTTGCCCCATGCTGGCCCACACGTCGGTGTACACGGCCACAGCGCTTTTCACCGCGGCGACCGGATCATTGGTCAGCGTCAAATCGAGTTGTGGAATTTCGCGCTGGAACCGGGCTACATCGTCCGCACTGAAGTGATACTCCTTCGGCGTGGCCACGATAATTTTCATTCCCAGCCGGCCGCAACCTTCCACCAAACTGCGGGCTACGTTGTTGGCATCGCCCACGTAGGCCAGCGTGAGGCCGTTCAATTTGCCGACCAGTTCGCGCAGCGTGTATAAATCGGCCAGCGCTTGGCAAGGATGCGCGTAATCGGTCAAGCCGTTAATCACCGGGCAGGTGCTGTGCTGGGCGACTTCGGCCACGGTCTCGTGCCGCTTGGAGCGAATAACTACGCCGTCGACGTACTGGCTGAGGACGCGGGAAAAATCGGCCATGCTCTCGCGCGAACCGAACCCCACGTCTTGGCCCAAAAACAAGCTGCCGCCGCCGAGTTGCACCATGCCGGCTTCAAAGCTTACCCGGGTGCGGAGCGAGGGCTTTTCGAACAGCATGCCAATCACGCGGCCCGGCAAAATGGCTTCGCGGATGCCCTGGCTGTACTTCGATTTCAAATCGGCCGTGATCGCAAAGATGCGCTCGATTTCGGCGGTGGTCAAATCAGTGACGCAAAGTAAATGTCGCATGGGATGTAATCGATTGTTTGCCCGCCTTGTTCGCAGCGCACTGGCGGCTTGGTCGGTTAACTCTTTGAATGCTGTTTAACCACGGCGGCTAAAATATCGCAGCCTTCGTGAACTTGTTCTTCGCTCATATTCAAGGCCGGCAGCAACCGCAGCACAGTGCCATGGGTGCAATTGACGAGAAGGCGTTTGTCGAGACAGCCTTTGACAATTGGAGCGCCGTCGACGGTAAGCTCCACGCCGATCATCAGGCCCAGAATTCGCACCTGGCGAATCAAATTGCACTCGTGCTGCAATTGCTCCAGCCGCGACTGGAAAATTTTGCTGATTTGCTGGGCGTGCTCCAGCAAGTTCTCGTTTTCGACGGCTTCGATGTACGCCACTCCGGCTCGGGCGGCGATAGGGTTGCCACCGAAGGTGGCGGCATGCATTCCCGGACGCAGGCTGGGAGCAATTTCCGGTTTGGTCAAAAGTGCGCCGCCGGCAATGCCGCCGCAGACTGCTTTGGCCAGCGTCATGACATCGGGCGTAACGCCAAAATGTTGATAGGCAAACCACGCTCCGGTGCGGCCACAGCCGGTTTGCACTTCGTCGAACATCAGGAGCAACTGGTTTTCGTCGCACAATTCGCGCAGGCCGGGAAGAAAATCGGCTGGCGGAATGTTAATGCCTCCTTCACCTTGCACCGGCTCGACTAAAATGGCGGCGGTTTCGTGATCGATCAAATTTTTCACGGCATTCAAATCGCCGAAGGGAGCATACACAAAGCCGGCCATCAGCGGGCCCAAGCCTTCGTGATATTTCGGCTGGGCGGTGGCGGCGGTGGCGCCCAAGGTGCGGCCATGGAAGCCGCCGGTGAAGGTGATAATTTTGTAGCGCTCCTTCGGCGTGTGGAGGCGAGCCAATTTAATGGCGGCTTCGTTGGCTTCGGTGCCGGAGTTGCAGAAAAATGCCTGCCCGCCAAAGCTGCGCTCCGAAAGGGCCTGCGCCCATTGTCCTTGCCACGGCGTGTGCCAGGTGTTGGGAACGTGAATGAGCGTGGCCACCTGGTCTTGCACCGCCTCGACCACCGCCGGCGGGCAATGCCCCAGCAAATTGCATCCCCAGCCGGGAAAGAAATCCAAATAGCGATTTCCCTCCGCATCCCACACATACGATCCCTCGCCACGCACCAGCGACACCGGATACCGGACGTAATTGGGCACCACGTATTTTTGGAACTGCTCAATCGTTTCGGCCGAAGTTTGTGTGGCGGTGGCGGTCATGGCGAGTTAGGGGCTAGAAGTTAAGGGTTTGGGGCTAGGAAAAGATCATGACATTTAATTTCAATTGAAGTTCGCATGCACCGAGTTTCGTTCGATTATTTTGCACTTTGCACGCCGCCTTCCGTCCACCGCCTACAGCTTGCTGCCTACTACTTCCGTCTGTCACTCGTCGCGGATCATTTCGGTGCCGACACCTTTGTTGGTGTAAATTTCCAACAGTAGCGAGTGGCGGAGTTGGCCGTCGATGATGTGAATTTTACGGACGCCTTTATCCAGGATTGCCAGGCAGCCCTCGACTTTCGGAATCATGCCGCTTTCGATGGCTCCCTCGCGGATCATTTCCCGGGCTTGCTCGGCGGTGAGCGAATGAATGAGCGTGCCGGGATCGTCCTTTTTGCGGCGCACACCATTTACGTCGCTCAAAAAAATTAACTTCTCCGCGCCTAAGGCCGTGGCGATGGCGGTGGCGGCGGTGTCGGCATTCACGTTCAGTTTTTCGCCGCCGGGGCCTAAGCACATCGAGGGAATTACGGGAACTTGTCCGGCGTAGCACAGGTTTTCGATGGTCGTGCGATCTGCCCGAGTGACCGTGCCGACGTGGCCTAAATCGATGTCATGGCCGGCGTCGTCCTTCAGTGTGATGCGCTCGCCAAACAAAACGTTCGTGGTGCGAAAATTGAGCGGCATCGCCCGGCCGCCGAATTCTTCAATCGAGTGGGCAATTTGCTCGCAGGTTTGGTAGGCCAGCACTTCTTCGACAATTTTCAGCGTAGCATCGTCGGTGTATCGGCGGCCCTGGATGAATTTCGGCTTCAACCCGGCGGCATCCATGGCGCGGCTGATGGCCGCCCCGCCGCCGTGCACCACCACCGGCCGCATACCGACGCTTTCCATGAACACAATGTCCACCAGCAAATGCCGCAGCGCATTCTGGTCTTCCATGACGCTGCCGCCCAGCTTGATGACCGTGACCTTGTCGCGGAAGCGTCGAATCCAGCCCAGAGCTTCGATCAGCACGTCGGCTTTTTCGATGGCGTGTTGATGTTGCTGTTCGACCATAGCAGTAAGCAGTAGGCGGCAATAATATGCGGGGAAACATGTTATTTAACCGTTTGCCAAGGGGGCCTGTCAACGATCCTCACCGGGGTCTAGACACATTGATTGTTCAAGAGCCGGTGGGTATTCTTATTGCAACGGGATTGCAAAAGCCGGCCGTTTGCTGGCGGCGGCATTTCTTTCGCGACCTTCGCCTTCAATCGTCAGATGTTTTACCGTCAAACCGCCCGAGTGTTGCTGGCTTGCTACGGCGTCATTGCGCTGGCCGGGCAAGGGTTGCACGAATTTTTGGATGATTGATTGCGATCAGGGAAGGCAGCCTGCGCAAGTCATCGCAGTCCAGTCGGCGCTAAACGGGCAGGTGAACCAGGCGGCAGGATCACGAACCGTCGAATCTCCTGCCAGGCATCAGCACGATTGCGATCACTGCCCCATTTGCCAGCATCAATCGATGGGGCAGCATTTTATCGCTTCCGCACCGTCGGGTATCGGACTGGCGGTGTGCGAAATTCTGTTGCCGGGACGAATTGCATCTGTCCATTGCCCGGCGCTGTTCTCTTCTTCTCAGCCGCGCGCTCCGCCAATCGCTTGAGGGCGGTTTTGTTGCTTGGTGCTGATGCGCGTTGGGAACCATCGCGGCTAATTCTTATTTCTGAATTGGATGTCCGGTCCTGCTACGCTGCGCGACCGGCGGTCGCGGCTTTATAAAGGAGAATACCTATGAATGCGCCTGTCGCTGCGCGGCGTGGTTTTACGCTGGTGGAATTGTTGGTTGTGATTGCGATGAGCCGGCAATTTCCAAAGCGAACGTGAAATTGGTCGGCGAGTTGAAAACCGCGATCGGCGCGAAAAAAACCGATTGGCTAGAGGCCGCCGCCAAGCACCTGGCCGAGCATCGTCAGCAAGGGCAGGTCTCCAACGAGGAAAATGAAGCCTTGGAATCGATTGTGGCCGCCGCCCGCCAAGGCCATTGGGATGACGCCAGCGCTCTACTGACTCGGCTGATTAATGCCCAACAGGGGCCTTAATCCGCCATGCCGAGCCGATATTTAGGCCCATTTCTGCCCAAAAAAGCCACTCGCAATTACGGGCGAAAATCTGCTTGACGTGGGCGAATTAGGCAAGTACAACATAACAAATGATGTATATGCGCCGTTTAAGCGAAGGAACAGCGTTCCGAAAGCTTTATTTCCAAGGTTGCTTTCATTTGTTGGGAGAGGCAATGTTAATGAACAACAAGCCGAAGATTTTTTGCTGTGGGCTGGCACTCATGTTGATGTCCGCCGCGCCGGCGTGGGCGCAGGTTTCTGGCTCCGCCAGCATCACCGCCGCGCAGAATGGGGCCAATTGGAATTACACCATCAATTTGAAAAACACGGGCACAGCCGGCCAGGGGAACATTGAAACATTTTGGTTCGCTTGGATTCCAGGGGACGACTTTTTGCCATCAGTGCCCAACGTCACCGGTAAGCCGACCGGTTGGACCGACTACGTCGAACAGAATCCTTTTTACGGCGGCTATAGCATTGAATTTTACGATCAAACGGTAGGCACCGATCCGCTTACGCCTGGTCAAACGAGCAATGCATTCACATTTACGAGTCCTGATTCGCCAACCGTTCTGCAGGGCAACGATCACTATTTCGGTTTTTATCCAATCACCGAATCGTATATTTATTCCAGCCAAGGCGCATCAACTGCTGGCCTTGACCCCACGGGCGTATTCAATGTTTTCCCGAACATATCGATTACCACCGTGCCTGAGCCGGCCAGTATTGTGTTGGGGGGAATTGGGGGAGTGTTGGGCTTGATGATTTGGCGCCGACGGCGCGCAGCAGTAGCATAATCAAAAACACATCAGTGCAGTCGGTTTGCCGAACACCAAGGACGGGCGTCTTCGAAAAGGAGACGCCCGTTTTTTTTGCACTCTCGCCAAGCACGGCGCGAAAATTATGGCAACACAAATTGCTGGCCAGCGATTCATCGCGGTTTTGGTCAGCTAGCACCAGCCAAATGGGCCGGCTGCATCCGCAGAGTGTAGATGGTATATTCGTGCCGCCGTTTTGGTTGGATTGCTCTACGCCATCGAAAATTCATCATCGGTTATGCTCACGCCTGTCGCCATTGTGCTTGCCGCCGGCAAAGGGACGCGGATGAAATCCGACCTGCCCAAGGTGTTGTTCCCGGTTTGCGAGCGGCCGATGATCGAATACGTGCTGGATGCGCTGACCGAAGTGGGCGTGCGACGTGTCGTGGTGGTCGTGGGCTACCGGGCCGATTTGATGCGCGAAAAATTAGCGCATTGGCAACGCGGAAGCGCCAACACCCCGGCCCTCTCCCAAGGGGATAGGGAGAAGATGGTTGTGGAGTTCGTGGAGCAATCGCCGCAGTTGGGCACCGGGCACGCCGTGATGGTGTGCCGGCCGGCGCTTTCCAATCATGCGGGTCAAATTCTAATTCTCACGGGCGATTCTCCGCTAGTGCAGCCGTCCAGTTTGCGGGCCATGTTTGCCGATTTCGAGCGCACCCGACCAGCCTGCCTGATGGGCACGGCCGACAAGCAGAACCCGCAGGGGTTGGGGCGTGTCGTACGTGATGCGGGCGGCAACTTTCTGGCGATTGTCGAAGAAAAAGATGCCACGCCCGAGCAAATTGCCCTGACCGAAGTGAATATGAGCTATTATCTGTTCGACAGCCGCGAGTTATGGCACGCGCTAGATCAAACTCGCAACCAGAATGCCCAGGGGGAGTATTACATCACCGATTGCCCTGGTATCCTGAAAGCGGAAGGAAAAGACGTGCGGGCGCTATGTGCTTTGTCGGCGTGCGAAACACTCAGCGTGAATACCGTCGATGAGTTGGCGGCGGTGGAAAGAGAATTGAAATCGCGCTCCGCTGCGCATCGCGGTTAAACGGCAAGCGCAAATGATCGTGGACGACTGATTGTTCACAACGGACCGCTGACTACCGACCACTGACTACTGCCGGCGATGAACGATCTTAAAATTTTCAGCGGCCGCGCGAATCCGGTTCTGGCCGGAAAAATTAGCGAATATTTGGGGCTGCCGCTAGGAAAGCTCAGCATCGGCAATTTTCCCGACGGCGAAATTTCTTGCAAAATTGATGAAGACGTGCGCGGCCGTGACGTGTTCATTGTGCAACCAACGTGCCCGCCGGTGAACGAAAACCTGATGGAGCTGTTGATTATGATCGACAGCTTCCTGCGGGCCAGCGCCTACCGCATTACCGCGGTGCTGCCTTATTTCGGGTACGCTCGGCAAGACCGCAAAGATGCCGGCCGCGTGCCGATTACCGCCAAGCTGGTGGCCAACATGATTGCCCGAGCCGGAACCGATCGGGTGCTGGCGATGGATTTACACGCCGCGCAATTGCAGGGCTTTTTCGACGTGCCGGTCGATCACTTGTACGCCGCCCCGGCGCTCAACGAATACTTCCGCAACCAAGGCTTGACCAAAAACGACCTGGTGATTGTCAGCGCCGACGAAGGGGGCATTAAGCGGGCCCTGGGGCATGCCAACCGCTTGGGAGCGCCGCTGGCCGTGGTCGATAAACGCCGCACCAGCCCCGACACCACGAAGCAGGAGAACATCATCGGCGCGCCGGTCAAAGACAAAATTGTACTCATGTTCGACGACATGATCAGCACCGCCAGCAGCATTTGCGGCGCGGCCAAGGTGCTCAAAGAAAACGGCGCCCGCGAAATTCACGTCGCCGCCACACACGGCGTGCTGGTGGGTCCGGCCATCGAGCGGCTCAGTTCGGCATCGATCGACACGGTGGCCATTACCGACACCATTCCGCTCAAGCCGCAGCAGACGTTGCCGAAAATTAAAATCGTTTCCGTCGGGTCACTTTTGGGGCAGGCCATCAAACGCATCCACCGGAATGAATCGGTGAGCATGCTGTTCGGATGAGCAGAAATTTCTTAACCGTTGCAATCGATCTAGTAAATGGCCCATGCCGAACGACATTGATATCGCTCGCGAGTTTGCCAAGCGAATTCATGTCGATGGCATGCATCACGATGCGAACGTTGAATTGATTGGCCATTTCCATCAACTCCCTTACGCAGGCGTCGAAAAACTAGCCGGTAACAGCTACCAATTCGTCGTCGATCCACAACTTGCATTGGTGGCAATCTTGCCCGATGAATTCATTCCGGAACCCGCAATTTCGTACCGCATCACGGGCAAGCTCACTGCGACTGGTCACCTCGGGCTGTTTCCTGGTGTACGAGTCCAGACCTTTGCCCGCGACTGATTTCTCTCCGGAATTCTCACGTTTTTTCAGCGATCTAATACCAATGGTCTGCCATAATTGACTTTTGCCGTTTCGCGGGCTTAGATTGAATTACGGGCTAGTTGGCGCGGGCGGAACTTAGGAGGCAATTATGTTCGCTTTTCATGGGAGCCGAGCTTTCAATTTATTCAGCCGCGACCGTTTTACGTGGCTAATTCTGATTGCAAGTGCGCTGGCAATTAGCATCGGCAGCGTGCCATCGGCCTGGGCGCAATATGGCGCCGGCGCCATGCCGTACATGCCGCGCACCAACTCACGCAATAATAATAACGCTAACAATCCCCGCGGCGCACAGCCATTTTCCGGATCCGCCACCATCTCGGCGATTGGCTCGGTCGGTTTGGAAGTTACCGATTCCAACGGCACCAACTGGGCGCTCAAGCCGGACAAAAATTGCGTCACTCGCGTCACGGGCACGGCCGACCCTAGCTTTCTCAAGCCCGACTTGCTGGTGAAGTTCAGCAGCGAATTCGACAAAAAAGGCAAAGCGAGTGCCCCGGTGAGCGAACTGGAAATTATTTCTCCGCAAACGACAAGCGCGCAGCGGCCAGAAACTGGCGGGCGGAAGGAAGGAAATGAAACCAGCGCCGGTCCCATCATTGGCCACATCAAGAGCATTAAAAATAATTTGCTGACCGTGCAAACGATCGGCGGTTTGTACACGGTAGAGCTGGCTGCCAACCCAACCATCAAAGTGAATGTTTCTGATCTTCGTTTAGCGCAAGTTGGCGATAAGGTGGACGCCACGGGGGCTTACAACCAACAGGGATTGGCGGTGGCGAAGGAAATTACCGTCACGCTTTCCAATCCGCTGGGAACTCCGGCGAAGAAGAAGCCAGCCGATGCTAAATCGGCAGCCGGCAATTCCGCAGCAGCGAATAAATAAACACTCCCCCTGCTCTCAAATTCCGCTGCGGCCGAGGGTGTCGATCAAGCTTTTAATCGATCCGGCTAGTGCCGGATGATTTTCTTCAAAGTGGCGCGCTGCTTCCCCCAACCGCCGCATCAGCGGCTTGGCCGGCGGAAGCGTCTTGTTTTGCAGCGCTTGTTGAATTTCCTGCAGAGCGGCGGTCAATTCCGCGCGAGCAGCCGGATCAAGCGCGTCGATTTCCGCCAACTGTTGATGCAATTGCTCCAGAGTTGTTTTCAATCGTAGGGAATTGATCGACATGGCAAAGTCTCCCCTTTAGTCAAAACGAACGCGGAAATCCGCTCGAAATTATACGGCAAAAAGTCCGCAAATTGCCAGTGTCCC
The DNA here is from genome assembly GCA_035656635.1 of Pirellulales bacterium. NCBI lineage: Bacteria > Pseudomonadati > Planctomycetota > Planctomycetia > Pirellulales > Pirellulales bacterium. Next base: position 34,028 of record DASRSD010000165.1, on the reverse strand, counting down.
AGCCCCGGTCGCGGCGACTCTGTTCAGGAAGGCTGTGGAATCGCTATGCTGGGAACTTGATTTTCGCAGCAGCCCGCAATTTTCCGACGGGAGATTTTTTATGTCGTCCACCCTTCTGCCCACCACCCAGCGTCCGGCGTGGAAGGCGCTCCAGCAACATGTCGAGCAAGTCAAGGCCACGCATTTGCGAAAATTATTCGCCGACGATCCGCAGCGCGGCACGCGCCTGGCGCAAGAAGCTGTCGGCGTGTATTTCGATTACTCCAAAAATTTAATCACCGATGAAACGCTCAAGCTGCTGTTGCAGCTGGCTGCCGAAAGCGGCTTGCGCGAGCGCATTGCGGCCATGTTCGCCGGCGAAAAAATCAACATCACCGAACGCCGTGCCGTGCTGCACATCGCCTTGCGGGCGCCCAAAGGCGAGAAATTTTTGGTCGATGGGCAAGATGTCGTGCCCGAGGTGCACAAGGTGCTCGACAAAATGGCGGCTTTTTCCAACCGCGTTCGCTCAAACCAGTGGCGCGGCCATACGGGTAAGCCGATAAAAAACATCATCAACATCGGCATTGGCGGGAGCGATTTAGGTCCAGCCATGGCCTACGATGCCCTGCGATTCTATAGCGACCGTAGCCGCACGTTCCGCTTTGTCTCAAATGTTGACGGCACCGATTTTGCCGAGGCCACGCACGATTTGGACGCCGAAGAAACGCTGTTCATCATTTCGTCGAAAACGTTTACCACGCTGGAAACCATGACCAACGCGCACACGGCCCGGCAATGGTCGCTGGCCAAATTGAAAGACGAAAAAGCCGTGGCCAAACATTTCGTGGCGGTTTCCACCAACGCCACAGAAGTAGCCAAATTCGGCATCGACACGGCCAACATGTTCGAGTTTTGGGATTGGGTTGGCGGACGATATTCGTACGATTCGGCCATCGGGTTGTCGCTGATGATCGCCATTGGCCCGGAGCGCTTTCACGAAATGCTCTCCGGCTTTCACGCCATGGACGAGCATTTCCGCACCGCGCCCTTTGAGAAAAATTTGCCGGTGCTGCTGGGGCTCATCGGCATTTGGTACAACAATTTCCTTGGCGCGCAATCGGTGGCGATTCTGCCGTACGATCATTATTTGGGCCGGCTGTCGGCGTATTTGGAACAGCTCGATATGGAGAGCGACGGCAAAAGCGTCGACTTGGACGGCAACCGCGTGAACTACCAAACCGGGCCTATCGTGTGGGGCACGCCGGGCACGAACGGTCAGCATGCGTACTATCAGTTGATTCACCAAGGCACCAAACTCATTCCCTGCGACTTCATCGGCTTTGAGCAAACGCTCAATCCATTGGGTCGGCACCATGAACTGCTCATGGCCAACATGTTCGCCCAGACCGAGGCGTTGGCGTTCGGAAAAACCCGGGAGGAAGTCATCGCCGACGGCGTGCCCGATTACCAGGTGCCGCACCGGGTGTTTGCAGGGAACCATCCGACAAACACGATTATTCTGAATAAACTGACCCCGGAGTCGCTGGGAAAAATCATCGCCCTGTACGAACACAAAATTTTCACGCAGGGGACGGTGTGGCATATCAACTCGTTCGATCAATGGGGTGTAGAATTGGGCAAGATGCTGGCCATGCGAATTATTCCGGAGTTGGAAAACAAATCCGCCGCACTCAAACACGACAGCTCCACGAACACGTTGATTTCACGCTACCGCCAATCTGGGAGCAAGTAACCCAAAGAGGAACCGCAGAGACGCGGAGAGAGCAGAAGAAAAATTCATAAGAGGCTGTTTCAAAACTGGACTTCCTTCAAGGGTGGCGGGGGTCGAGTGCCGCCGAGCCCCCAGTGAATAGGCTGCTGGGGGCTCCCTTCGGTCGACCCCAGCCACCCGATTCCTAGTTTTGAAACAGCCTGTAAGGAAGCCAGGGAAGCAGGAATGGAGAGTTAAAAAATTTTGAATGAATGTATTCTAATAATCGCGATCGAACAGCGTTCAATTTTTCGCCGATGTTCTTTCTTGAATTCCTAACTTCCTGGCTTCCTTATAAAAATCTTCCTCTGCGTTCCTCTGTGCCCTCTGTGGTTAAATCATTCGTTCCATGATCGAACTTGCCCCTTCCATACTCGCCGCGGATTTTACTCGCCTGGGTGAGCAGGTTTCCGAGGCGCTGGCCTGTGGCGTGAAGCGGATTCATTGCGACATCATGGACGGCCATTTTGTGCCCAACATTTCCATGGGGCCGCTGGTGGTGCAGGCGATTAAGCCCATCGTCGCCAAGGCCGGGGCGATCCTTGAAACGCACCTGATGATCGAGCAACCGGAGCGCTACATCGCCGATTTTGTACAGGCCGGGGCAAATTTAGTAACCGTGCATGTGGAAACCTGCCCCCATTTGCACCGCACGCTGCAGCAAATCCGCGAATTGGACGCCCAAGCGGGAGTGGCTTTGAACCCGGCCACGCCGCTGGTGATGTTGGAAGAAATTCTGGGTGACATCGATTTAGTGCTGGTGATGACGGTCAATCCGGGCTTTGGCGGGCAGGAATTTATACCCGACAGCGTCGATAAAATCGCCCGGCTGAAAAAAATGCTGGCCGAGCGAAATCTTTCCCACGTTCACATCGAAGTTGACGGCGGCATTCATACCGGCACCATCGCCGCGGCGGAAAAAGCCGGCGCGACGATTGCCGTGTGCGGCACTGCGGTGTTCAACCAAGAAGCCAGCATCGCCGACAACATCGCCGCCCTGCGGAAAGCGGCGGATAAATAACTGGGCAATGTTATTATTTTCCCGACGTTCGATGATCAAGCCATTTTTTGAACGACGCTTGGCTTTCACCCGATGGTTTGCCGGCGAGCAATCCTTCCACGCTTAGGTCTTCGTCGAGATCGGGCCAATGGATTCCGTGGCCGTTGCCAATTAATCGCCAATGGCTCCGCTCGGCAATGGTGCCGTGCGAAAGCCGCGGAAACCAGGCCAGCGGCGCCGAAATAATGCGGCCGTCCGACAGTTCAACCGTCAGCAAATCTGGCCCGACGCTGACTTTTACGGCGCATGCCGCTTGCGATTCAACCGAAGTACTCATTCCAGCGATCCATTAAAAATTGATGATGGTCAACGGCAATTTTTTCGATGCGATTGATTTCATGCGCAGCAAAGCCGTAACTCCACTGGATTCGCACAGGGTCTAGCCAAAATTTAGCCTCAGCTGCGTCGCGTTCCACGTGAATATGCGGCGGCTCGTCTCGGTCGCCAGCGTAAAAAAAGAACCGATACGGGCCGTTGTGAAGCACCGTGGGCATACAAGCATATTACAAGTATACCATCATTTAAACAACGCTGTTTGGCAGTCTTCGATTTCAAACACACCGTGGCGTTTACTTCCAGCTGCGCGCTACTTCCACCAGCGTGCGGAGCATGCAGGCAGTGGCGCCGCCGTCGGACCAGGGCTTGGGCTTTTCTAGAAAGGCCGGGCCGGCAATGTCGAGATGCGTCCAGGGCACGTCGCCGACGAATTGCTCCAGAAATTTCGCGGCGGTGATCGCCCCGCCCCAGCGGCCATCGCCGACGTTTTTAATATCGGCCACATCGCTCTTGATTTGTTCGTCGTAAATCTCGGGTGTCATCGGCAGTTGCCAGGCGGGTTCGCCGGCGCGCCGGGCGGCTTCCAAAACCGCATCGCACCAGAGTTGATTGTTGGTCATCGCGCCGACGGTTTCGGTTCCCAGTGCCACCATGCAAGCGCCGGTGAGCGTGGCCAGATCGATCATTTTGGAGGGCTTTTCATCCAGCGCCACGTTCAGCACGTCAGCCAAAACCAGTCGGCCTTCGGCATCGGTATTATGAACTTCAATCGTCCGGCCGCTGCGGGCCGTGAGGACATCGCCCAGCTTGAATGCTGCCGGACCGGTCATGTTTTCGACCAGGCCCATCAGGCCGACGACGTTGATCGGCAACTTCATTCGGGCGATGGCTTGCATCGCCCCCAATACCGTGGCGGCGCCAGCCATATCGCACTTCATGGTCAGCATGCTATCGGTTGGCTTGAGCGACAGGCCACCTGAATCGAACGTGACGCCTTTGCCGACCAGGGCCAATTTAGGCGCTTGCGGTTTTGCGCCTGCATGCCGCAAAATCACCAACCGTGACGGCCGAGATGATCCCCGCCCCACGGCCAACAACGATCCGCACTTTTCTTTTTCCAGCCGCGATTGATCCCAGATTTCGCATTCCAGTCCGTCGGCTTGGGCCACTTCGGCGGCGCGGGCAGCGAACGTTTCCGGATAGATGTTGTCCGGCGGCTCATTGACCAAGCGGCGAGTAAGATTCATGCTTTCGCCGAGAGCGGCGCCGTTGGCAATCGTTTTTTCATCGCTGCCGGACCACAAAATTTCATCGAAGGGCTGACGCTTTTTTTCCGCCCGATATAAATCCTGTCCCTGGCAGCCGACGACGGCGCCAGCCACAGCGGCTTCGGTTTGATCGACCTTGGCGTCGCCCAAAAAAAACGCCACGGTGTTGCGTTTTTTGCCAGCCAGTTGCTTGGCGGCAGCGGCGGCGGCGCGAAAAGCAATTCCGGCGTTGAATTTTTCGCGATCGCCCAAGCCAATCATCAACAACTGCCCGGCGGCAATGCCCGGCGGAGCCAATAGCGGCGTCAGCTCGAATTTTTTGCCGGCAATTTCCTCTCGTTCCATCAGCTTGGACAGCAGCCCGTTCGTGGCTTTGTCGGCTTCGGCCACGGCGCGGGTCGCTTTGGGGTCGGATGATTTTTCGTTGGCGAAGATGCCCAGCACGACGGCATCGGCGGCCGTTTGGGCCAAGGGCGAATTGCAAAGTTTGATGTTCATGCGTGCAATTTTAGCGAATCGACGGCTGTTCCAAGAGGCCCCGGGGGCTAAACTTGAGGGCACGTTTTACCGCCCGCCCCCCTTGTGGCTCGCGGCTAAACCGCAAGTGGATGGATGCCAGCGCGACCGACACGGTCGGGCCATGTAGGGTTCAATATGGGTTATCGGAATCTTCGAGAATGTGTTGACGAATTAGCCGCCACGCGCCAGTTAGTGCGCGTGGATGACGAAGTCGACGCCAATTTGGAAGCGGCGGAAATTCACCGCCGGGTGAATCAAGCAGGCGGGCCGGCGGTGCTGTTCACACGAGTGAAGGGTTGTGCGTTCCCGATGGTGTGCAATTTATTCGGCACCCTCGAACGAGCCCGGTATATATTCCGCGATTCGCTGGACAACGTGCGACGCCTGATCGAAATGAAAATCGATCCCCGCGCCGTTCTCAGGCAGCCGTCGCAATGGCTGGGTGCGACGAGAACTGCACTAACGCTATTGCCCAAGCGCGTGCGGAGCGGGCCGGTATTAGATCACGAAACAACGATCGATCGCCTGCCGCAATTGAAGTGCTGGCCCGAGGATGGCGGAGCATTTATCACTTTGCCCCTGGTATACACGGAGGACGCTGATCATTCCGGCTGGCGGCATTCGAACTTAGGGATGTATCGCGTGCAGCTTTCCGGGGGCCAATATCGGCCGAATGAGGAAGTCGGGCTGCATTATCAAATTCATCGCGGCATCGGCGTGCATCATGCGGCGGCGGTGCGCCGAAAAGAACCGCTGAAGGCAAACATTTTTGTCGGCGGCGCGCCGGCCATGATGTTGGCCGCGGTCATGCCGCTGCCGGAAGGCATGCCGGAAATCGCTTTTGCCGGCGCGCTGGGGCGGCGACGAGTGCCGCTGATCGAATCAAAATCGACAGCGCGACAATTGCCGATCTACGCCGAGGCCGATTTTTGCATCTGTGGCACAGTCAATCCCCGGCGAACATTGCCCGAGGGACCGTTTGGCGATCACTTGGGCTATTACAGTCTGGCGCACGAGTTTCCGGTATTGTGCGTGAAGCGAGTGTACCATCGAACCGGAGCCATTTGGCCGTTCACGGTGGTTGGCCGGCCGCCGCAGGAAGATACCGTGTTTGGCCAGTTGATTCACGAACTTACCGGCCCGATCATTCCGACGGTAATTGCCGGCGTGCGGGCTGTGCATGCCGTGGATGCGTCGGGGGTGCATCCATTATTGTTGGCCATTGGCAGCGAACGCTACACGCCCTATTCAAAGCCGGATCGCCCGCAGGAATTGCTCACGCAAGCCAACGCCATTTTGGGGCAAGGGCAGTTGTCGCTGGCCAAGTATTTGCTGATTGTCAACGGCGGCGATGATGAGCAGTTGGACGTTCACAATGTGGCGGCCTTTTTCGCGCATTTGTTGCGGCGCGTCGATTGGCGGCGTGATTTGCATTTCCAAACTTGCACGACCATCGATACGCTGGATTACTCGGGCGAGCGGTTGAACGAGGGTTCGAAGGTCGTCATTGCGGCGGCTGGACCTGTGCAACGTGAATTGCCGACGGAATTGCCCGGCGATTTACGCTTGCCAAACGGCTTCCGCAATCCGCACATTTGTTTAGCTGGCGTGTTAGCTGTGGAAGGACCCAAATATTCCGCAGCTACGGGAGAAAATGATTCATCGGTAGCCCAATTTTGTAGCGCGCTGGCGTGTGAGGATGCGATCAATCAATTTCCGCTGATAGTGATTGTCGACGATAGCCAATTCACGGCCGCCTCGCTGGCGAACTTCCTGTGGGTCACCTTCACGCGCAGCAATCCGGCGGCCGATCTCGACGGTATTGGCTCGTTCGTGGAGCACAAACACTGGGGCTGCGCGGGAGCCTTGGTGATCGATGCTCGACTCAAACCGCACCACGCGCCACCGCTGTTGCCCGATCTGGAAGTATCTCGACGAGTGGATAAATTTTTTGCAGCCGGCGGCCCACTGCACGGAATTGGCTAGCGGCGAAGATGTTAAAATGAACGACATGGAAATTCGATTGTGGTTCCTGCTAACGTGGCTGTTCGTGCTGGGCGCGATCATTGGTAGTTTTTTGAATGTGGTAATTTACCGCTTGCCGCGGGGTCTGAGTTTGCAGCGGCCGGGTTCACAATGTCCCCGGTGCGGCCATCCGATTCGTTGGTACGATAACGTGCCGATTTTCGGCTGGCTGTGGTTGCGCGGAAGGTGTCGCGATTGTAGGGCGGCAATTTCTCCGCGCTATCCGCTCGTGGAATTAGCCGTCGGCTTGATGTTCTTGACGCTGGGTTGGACCGACTGGGCGCGACCGCAACAGCTGGCTTGGGAGGCTGCCGATACCGCTGCGATTCAGGCAGCCAGGCAAAAAAGCAATCGCGCAGCCGATGCGCAGGATAGCAGCCCATCGGAAGCCACGGCGTCCAAGGCAACGGAAGCTGGCGGGCAGACCGCACAATTTGTCTGGCAATATGTGTTTCATTTGTTGCTGCTTTGCCCGTTGCTGGCAGCGCTGCTGATCGATGTCGATGGGAATAACTTGCCGCGGCGGTTAATTACATGGCCTGCGGCGGGCGGAATTTTGATTGCCATGTTTTGGCCGCAGGTGCAGGCATTTCCGCTATGGCATGCCTCCGCGAGCGAAGAATGGATCAGTATACGGGCTTTGGCCACGGCCTTCGTGGGCATGCTGACCGCGGTGGTAATGCGGTTGGCAATTCTGAATCAAATGGGTTTGCAGCGTCCGCGCGAATTGGGCTTGTGGAATAGCACGCTGGCGTTATATGCCGTGGGCGCATTCTTGGGTTGGCAAGCGGTATTGGTGATTGGCGGCGCGGCGAATATTTGGTCGCTGATTAAACCAGCAGCACCGGCGAAACGAGTGATGGCGAGAATTCAGCCGACAGCAATCGTGTTTTTCGGCTCGCTTTTGTGGTGCTTGGTGGAGCAGCCGCTGGCCGCATGGATCCATTCGTGGTAGTGCGAAGCACAGCGCCGCAACGTTTATTGCACGGTAGCATTCGCTACGCATGCTTTTCCCAAATTCCAACCACGGCGGGCGGGTAACTGCGCACATCCCACTGCTGGGCATCGGGCAGTTGGCTGAAATCGAATCGGACATCCGCCTCCACGCAGAAAATGCTGTGTGGCGAGGCGCGCTGGATCAACCCCGTTATTAAGGCCAGCATTTCGCCGCTTTGTTGTACATAAAAATCGTACGGTGGGGAGCAAAATACCACCCAGGGCACCGCGGGCAATTCCGGCCAGCGCTGGGGCCACAACAGCGTGTTGGTCGGCAGAATGGTGCATTGCGATTCCACCCCCAAGACGGCCGCATTTTGGCGGATAATGTCGGCGGTGGGAAAGTGCCGTTCCACCAATGTAGCGCTGACGGCGCCGCGGCTAATGGCTTCCAAACCCAGTGCGCCGGTGCCGGCAAACAAATCGATGGCATGCTTTCCCTTCACCGCGTGGCCCAAAAGATTGAACATCGCTTCGCGCACCCGATCTTTCATGGGTCGAGTGCGCGGATCGCCGGTGAACAACAATTTTCGTCCGCGCAGTGAGCCGCCAATAATTCGCGGCGGCGACATGGTTGTCGGCGACTGTGCTGCGGATTTCGATGATTTGTTCGGCACGAATTGAACCTCTAATCGCGTGCAGATGGGGCTAAGGTTATGGTACGCTAGAAGGAGAAGATCCGCCATCACATGGTCACCGAACACAATTCAAGCAATTCTGACATTCTGATGATTTCGATGATGCCGAAAGCAGCTCCTTTCACTTACGTGTGCCAGCGGAGCAAAACGATTATTTTCGCAGCGGTGCTTTTGCTGTGCGGAGCATGTCTGCTCCACGCCGCCGAAAACGATAGAAAGCCGGCCACTGCAGCCGGCAAAACTGAAAAGCAAGCGCCGGCGGCCAAGAGCGCCAATATGGAGACAGCCGAAAGTGCCAAGCAAGGCGAAGCCACGGCGGAAAGTGGCGCCTCAACGGATGCCGGTGCAGATTACCGCAAGCTGCTGGATCAATGGCGGGCCTCGCTGGTTGAGGTTGCCGATATGCAATCGCAGATTCGATTTAGCGGGCCGGAACAGCGGAATTCCCTGGAACCGCAATATGCCATGCTGGCGAGTCGAGCCGAGGCCATTCTCTCCAAGTTGCAGATTGCTGCCGAAAAGGCTTACGCGGCGAACGATCAAGACCCCGAGCTTACGCAGTTTTTGTACAACGTAGCGGTCGGCGCGCTACGCACCGACAATTACGAGGAAGCTCTGCGGCTTGCGAAACTGCTGATCGAACATCACTATCCCGACAAAAGTATTTATCGCATCGCGGCAACGGCGGCTTTCGCCACAATGCGTTTGGACGACGCGAAAAAATATTTGGAAGCGCTGGGAGACGGAAAAATCCCCAACGAGTCTGGTGTACAAATATTGGCCGGAGAAATTGAACACTACCGACCGCTGTGGCAGCAGGAACAAAAACTCCGTCAGGCTGAAGCAAAGGTCGACGATTTGCCGCGTGTGAAATTGCACACGACTCGGGGAGATATTGTGCTGGAGCTGTTTGAGAACGAAGCCCCCAACACCGTGGCGAATTTCATCAGTTTGGTGGAAAAAAAACTTTACGACGGCACCCAATTCCACCGCGTGTTGCCCGGATTTATGGCCCAAGGCGGCGATCCGTTGAGTAAAGACGCGGCGAAAAATCAAGCTTACATTGGCAGCGGCGGCCCCGGTTACACCATTGCCGACGAATGCAAACTGCCCAACCATCGCGACCATTTTCTGGGCACGCTCAGCATGGCCCACACGTCGGCGCCCGATTCCGGTGGTTCTCAGTTTTTTATTACCTTCGCACCCGCGCCAACTTTAGATGGCATACATACCGTGTTCGGGCGTGTGATAGAAGGCTTGGATGTACTGCCAAAACTGCAACGAATTGATCCCACCTGGGAAAAAGAACATGCTTCCGGGGTGCAGCCGGACCGAATTCTCAAAGCCGAGGTGCTTCGCAAGCGCACTCACCCGTACGAGCCGAAGACCATTGAAAAAAAATGAAGCCCGCCGATCAAACAGTGGCCGGCAATCTAGCATTATTGCGAAGCTTTCTTCGCTGGCAGCGCGCTCGCATCGGACCGCTTGCCTGGGCAGAATGAACTTTTTCAAGCTCTGCGCGACGTATAAGTAGCAGGCGACCGTGTTCGAAGAGGGAACTTCCACATGGCAGACAGCCAAATGGCTGAAATCGAGGCCATCTATCGCGACCATGCCCCCGCGCTGTCGCGCTATTTAGAGCGCAACTTTGGCAAGTGTGCGCCGGTGGAGGATTTGCTGCAAGAAACTTTCCTGCGGCTGTTGGCCCGAAACAATGCCTGGCAACGAGTCGAATCGCCGCGGGCGTTTTTATTCGGCATTGCCCGGCACGTCGGTTTGACGGCGCTGCGGCGCGCCAAGCTCGCGCCAAAACAAACCCTAACGGACATGGCAGCCACGCCTGCGATGGAAAACGATGATGCGCTGGCACAAATGCACGCGGCCATTGCGCAACTACCACAACCCATGCGGGAAACCTTGGAGCTGCGCTTGCGAGACGACCTTTCCTATGACGAAATTGCGGCGGTGTTGGAAATTCCTGTCGGCACGGTGCGCTCTCGGCTGCACAACGCCCTGCGCTTATTGCGAGATGTGCTGAAAAAGTGAGGTTGATATGGATCTGCAAAAAATCGAGCCGCTATTGATCGATTACGCATTGGACGTCGCGCCGCCGGAAGTAATGGCGCTCGTCGAAGCCTACGTGGAAAAAGACGCTGTCGCCGGCGCCCAACTGGTGCAGTGGCAAAGCGTTGTCGGTTTGGCCCGGCGTGCGATTCTCAATCGAAACTCCACGCTGGCCCTCGCCGCGATCCCCGTTTTTCCCCGCCGTCGGTTGCAAACTGCACAGCGGCGCACACGCATGCGGAAAGGGGCAACTTGGGCTGCGGCACTGGCCGCTTGCTTGACGCTTGGATTTTTTGCAGGCAGCCAAACACAACGTCAGCCTAATGCAACCGCCGCTGCCAGCGGCAATCAAAAACCGGCACTGGGCACCGCAGAGCGTCCCATTGCCGCCGTGCGGAATTTTGGCTCGCTGGCATGGCGGCGGGCGATGGTCCAACAAATTGCCGATCGTCCTGAGCAGCCATCGAATTACGCACTTAAAGATTTAATGATTCTGTATCATCCAACCGGAGGCTGAAATGCGCAATCCTCTTCGTGTCGCTTGTTTGCTGGCGGCAATATTAGTCGACGGCTGTGTGGCCCAACGAGTGGTGTGGTCGCCCGATGGCACACAGGCGGCAATCTTAGGAGACGACGGTCTACACTTATGTGATGTTTCCGGAAAGCTGTCATCGCTATTGGTGCCCGACGTGAAATGCGTGGCGTGGCTGCCCGATTCCAAGCGCGTGATGGTCAGCACCCAGCGCGAATTCAAAACTTGGGCGGAGGCCAGCCAGGCCTTTCCGGAGGAAGCAGCGGCGGCCAGCAAAAACGTCGACACTGTGCACGCCGAATTATTGGCGGCCAGCCACGGATGGTCGATATTCATCGACGATGCAAAGAAACAACTAGCGTTGACCAACATGCAATTGACGATGGCGCTGATGAATTTGCGTGACAGCACAAAGTCGACCGCAACACTGACCGCCAAACTCGATCACGAAGGCCAGAAAGCATTCGCTGAGTTAGCGATTGTGGAAGATGCGATTCAAATTTATGCCGTCAGCCACGCCGGCGCTACCGCCGAAGCGTTACTTTATCGTCGACCCAATGCCGGAAATGGCGTCCAAAGCTTGCGAGTTTCGCCCACGGGAGATGCAGTGTTGATTTCCAGTAGCGAGCAAGGCCCGAGCGAAAATGAGCAAGAGCCGTTGAAGCTTTTGCTCGTGCCCACGGACGGGTCAGGAAAAAGTTGTGAAGTTGGGCGGGGCGCGGAATATCCCGATTGGTCGCCGGACGGTAAATATGTGATTTACATCACGCCAGCCGATTGGAAAGAAAACCAAATGCAGATCATGGTGGGAATTCTGGTGCGACAGCAAGTCGCTGATGAGAGCGGCCATTTTATTGACGCTGAGCATTTGCCAGGACGCGAAGATTTAGCGGGTTTCTTATACAATCAACTGCAGCGAGTTCGGGTAGCCAAAGACGGACGGATTTTCTTTGACGCCGTGGAAATTTCCTTGCCAGCTGCGGCGAAAGACTTTGATTTGCAGCCCACAGTGTTTTGCTTCGACCCAGGCAAGCAATCGACGCTGACTCGTGTGGTGCCACGTAGCGCTATGCAAACATTGGGCAATGCGGCGCAGTATTTTGAATTGAGTCCCGACGCCCGATACCTTTCCATTCCTTTCGACGATGGTCGTGTCTCAATTCTCGACATTGCCACGGGCGAGGCCCAGGTCGTGCAGGCGGTGGCGGAGCCCGACAGCCAAAACAGCATAAAATTGGCGAGCGTTCCCCTGTGGCGAACGGCGACGGAACTGGCATTTGTCCGGCCGATTTCCAATTCAAAGGGGCACGAAGTTGTGCGGTATTGTGTTCCGGATAAGAAAGCGACGGTGATCAGCGCCGATTGGCCGGCCAGCGTCGGCGATTGGGTAGCTGCGAAAGAGCCGATGACAACTTCGCCGGCGGCTGTTCCTGCGCAGAAGTGAAATTTGGAATTTGCCCGGAGCTGCGCGGCATCAACTCGATTTGTTCATCATGGGGGATGATCCGGTCATCGGAATTCAATTGCTCTGGGCCGATTCTATGAAGTAAGATGTAGGCATGAGTCCTACGATCTTTCGGTACGGCTCGTATCGGTTCTACTTTTTCTCTCGTGAAGAGCGGCGAATACACGTACACGTTCAGCATCCCGATGGAGAAGCTAAGTTTTGGTTGGAGCCGCGCGTCGAGTTGGCCCAAAATTATCGGCTAACCGCCCGGCAACTAAAGACAGCATTGAAATTGGTCAAGGATCATAAAGATGAAATCCATAAAGCGTGGGAAAAGCACTTCAGCAGTTGAAGTTACCAACGTTTCCAAGAATGGATTTTGGCTGCTGCTGCGAAACGTGGAGCACTTCGTTGCGTTTGACCAATTTCCTTGGTTTCGCGATGCTACCATTGGCCGGTTAACGAATGTCGAACTTCCCAACCCGCACCATCTCTACTGGCCTGAATTGGATGTTGATTTGGCTGTTGAATCGTTAAGCAGTCCGGAAAAATTTCCGCTTGTGAGTGCGCATCATCGGAGCAATACTTCAGCCAAACATCGCTCTGTCCGGCCCATGGAAAAATGAAACCTTGGTACATTTGTAGACGAGTACGCTTTGAGAACGGCTATTTTTACAAAGATAATGAATAGAAGCATGAGACACGTCTTTGCCGAAATCCAGCTGAGCAATCCGCGACAGCCCGAGTTGAAGCCAATCCGTACCAAAGCATTGGCCGACACCGGCGCTTTAATGCTGTGCATTCCACGGCATTTGGCGGTGCAGCTTGCGCTGGATACAGAATCGGAACGGGAGGTTGGTTTTGCGGACGGGCGGAAAGAAAAGGTGCCCTATGTGGGACCCGTGCGCGTGGCCTTTGAAAACCGTACCTGTTTTGTTGGCGCTTTGGTCCTGGGTGACGAAGTGCTGCTTGGCGCCGTTCCGATGGAAGACCTGGACTTAGTCGTCTCGCCCAGTCGGCAATCGATCACGGTGAACCCGGAAAGTCCCAATATTCCTCATGCGCGAGTCAAGGCGCAGATGAAGGAGTGATCTTGACGGACTTCGACTTTTTCTTTTCCAGCCGCATTTGCTGCTGCACTTCCTGAGGCAGCAGCATGAAGCGGATGCGAAAGGCCCGGTAGCCGGCGGCTAATTGGTGGGGGTAAAGCTGTTCGATTTCCTGTCGCAGGGCCGCGGCGGAACTAAAACCGTCCAAACGGGCATCTTCCTCAGTGAGTGCGGGCAAAGCGACTTCATCGACGTCGCCGATCTGGATATAACCCGCCCCGGGAATGTAACTGCGTTGGCCCGGTTTCATTTTGCGCCATTTCCACAGGCGGACGGTTTGCGTTTTCCGTCCCTGGCGAATGGCGTCGAGAAATTTCTTCTTGAATAACAGCATGGCTTCCTAGCCGGCGGCCTGTTTGCGTTCAGTCGTTTCGCGGATCGAACAAGCCCGTGCCGCCGCCATCACCGGCGTCGAACGAATCGCCGAAATCGTCGTCATCGTCGATCAGGCGCGCGGCCTGGGAAGTGTCTTCCAGCGAAATGGTGTCGACGGCCGCCACCATCACTTGGCCATCGCAAAAAGACGCCGCCGCGCCCGGCAACGCTTCTAATTGCTCTCCATAGTGGACGCGCAAAATGACCGAGCCGATGGTCAGCAATTCGCCCGATAACAGCGGCGCAGTTTCAATTCGGCGTCCGCCAACGAACGTGCCGTTTAGCGAACCCAAATCGCGAACCATCAAATGACCATGGTCGAAAAATAATTCACAGTGCTGCCGGCTGACCAGGGCGTGAACTAATTTCAGTTTCGCTTCACGCCCCCGGCCAATGGTTAGCGGCAAGGTGACATCGTATTCACCGGGTTGAATGTCTGGCTCAACCACAACAAGTTTTGCTTGCATGGGCCCCTCGGACGACTGCTTCCGTGATAGCAATGCTACATGACCTTTGCAGCACGTTCAGATGATGATCGGACCGGCTTCTCTTCTCAAAACTACTATACGGTGGGGGAATAGCTGCTGCAACCGTCCGAAACACCCAGAGGCAACGAACAAAAAGGAGATACCAGTATCGCCAAATCGCATTCGGATCGGCCGCCAATTTTGCTTCCGGGGGCTTGACGGAAATACCCTCCCCGTCCTAATTTAACAACGCGTGCCGATTGCCCTTGCCACGACTCTGGACGGTCCTATAATCCCGTGGTTTTTGTGCCATTCGGCCACTGCTAGCTGGAGTGGCGGAAACATTTCCGTCGGCATTTTCCAGGCGGCATTTGCGGGCGTAGCTCAGTTGGTAGAGCACCACGTTGCCAACGTGGTTGTCGTGAGTTCGAATCTCATCGCCCGCTCCTGGTGACCACACGTAAATCTTGAACACACCTCGCTGAGCAGCACACCACCTATACCAACAATTCGCGCACGTTTTTCTGCGCACCATTAATCATGGCGGATATAGAAACACAAGATTCTGCAGCACCGGAAGCGCCGGAGCGCCCGCGGCTGAATCTGGAAGTGAAAATCGACGCTCCTAGCGCCTGCCAGCGGCACGTGACGGTTAAAATTCCGCACGAAGACGTGGAGCGCTATTTTGACGAAGCGTTTGGCGAGTTAATGCCGGAGGCGCAAGTACCCGGCTTCCGTGCAGGCCGCGCGCCGCGAAAGCTGGTGGAGCATCGCTTTCGCAAGGAAGTGAAGGACCAGGTAAAAAGCAATTTGCTGATGGACAGCATGTCGCAACTCAGCGACGACCAAAAGCTGGCCGCTATTAGCGAGCCCGATGTCAATTTAGCCGCCGTTGAAGTGCCCGACGAAGGGCCCATGACCTTCGAGTTCAACATTGAAGTGCGGCCCGATTTCGACCTGCCGCAATGGAAAGGGCTTGATGTCGAACGACCTACGCGCGAGTTCACCGATAAAGATGTTGATAACCAACTGCAACGCATGCTCACGCAGCGTGGCCGGTTGGTGCCGCACGCCGCCGCCGCCAAGGCAGGCGATTACGTGCAGGTGAACATCACGTTCCAGGACGGCGATAACGTAATTTCCAAATCTGAAGAGCAAAGCTTGTGTATTCGGCCCACGCTCAGTTTCCGCGACGGGAAAGTCGAAAAGTTCGACAAGCTGATGACCGGCGCGAAGGCGGGCGACACCAAAACAGCCCAAGTCAAGCTGTCCGACAACGTCCAGAACGAGGCGCTTCGCGGCAAAACTATTTCCGCCGTGTTTGAAGTATTGGATGTAAAAAAGCTGGAACTGCCGGAGCTTACGCCGGCGTTTCTGGAAGAAATGGGCAACTTCAAATCAGAAGACGAACTGCGCAAAGCGGTTCGCGAGGATTTGCAGCGTCAGTTGGATTACCATCAGCAACAACGAGCCCGGCAGCAAATTACGCAGGCCCTGGTTGCCAGCGCCAATTGGGAGTTGCCGCCGGAATTGCTTAAGCGGCAAGGTCGGCGTGAGTTGGAACGGGCCGTGTTGGAACTGCGCCGCAGCGGCTTTAACGACGACCAAATTCGCGCCCACGAAAACGAACTGCGCCAAAATAGCATGGTATCGACGGCGCGGGCCCTGAAAGAGCACTTCATCTTGGAACGGATTGCGGAAGAAGAAAAAATCGAAGATCAGCCGCAAGATTACGAAAACGAAATTCGTCTGATTGCCGCCCAAAGCGGCGAAAGCGTTCGCCGGGTGCGGGCCCAATTGGAAAAACGGGGCCTGATGGACATTTTGCGCAACCAAATCATCGAGCGCAAAACCATCGAAATGGTGCTCAAGCACGCAAAATTCAAGGATGTGCCGTATAAGCCAGAATCGTTGGAAACGGAAGCCATTGATGAAGCCGCCGGCGGCGAGGAAACCGAGGAAGATATTCCGGAAGCCAAACATGCCGGCGAGGCGGAGCCTCTACACGAACCGAAGGAGCGTGTATAAAATTCCCGCGGATTGATATTATTCGGCCAAAACAAACGGCCCGAGTAACCTAGAATTGCGGTGGGAATGATGTGGTTCGTGAATGTAATTGTGCCAGCAAGGATGAACGCATGGAATTTAACCCGTTAGTGCCGAATCAATTTCTGTCGGCCGTCAGCCCGCAGCTTAACTACCGCGACTATCAGCGGCAGCGCATGCTCACGCTGGGCGATTTGCTGCTGGAAAACCGCATTATTTTGCTGCAAGGCGAAATCTTCGATGGCAACGCCAGCGAAGTCGTCATGAAGTTGCTGTACTTGCAGAGCGAAAATCGCCGCAAAGATATTCACTTTTACATCAACTCACCGGGCGGAAGCGTCACCGCCACCATGGCCGTTTACGACACCATGCAAATTCTGTCGTGTCCCGTGGCCACTTATTGCGTGGGCTTGGCAGCCAGCGGCGGGGCTGTGTTGTTGGCCGGCGGCAGCAAAGGCAAACGCTATGCACTGGCGCACGCCAAAGTGATGATCCACCAGCCTTACGGCCAGGTCGGCGGTCAAGTTTCGGATATTGAAATTCAGGCGGACGAAATTCTCAAAACTCGCGAAGCACTCAATGGCATTTTGGCCAAGCACACCGGCCAGCCGATCGAGCGCATCGCCAAAGATACCGATCGCGATCGTTACCTAACCGCACCCGAAGCTAAGGAATATGGCCTAGTCGACGAAGTGCTGACCAAACCGCCCGTGCAAACCGACGAGGATGACGCGAAATGACTTTAATTCCTTTCGTCATCGAAAAAACGGGCCGCGAAGAGCGGGCGATGGATATTTACAGTCGCCTGCTCAAGGACCGCATTATTTTCCTGGGCACGGCCATCAACGACGAAATCGGCAACATCGTTGTTGCCCAGTTGCTGTTTTTGCAATCGGAAGAACCCAAGGCCGACATTCACTTGTACATCAATTCGCCCGGCGGCAGCGTGTCGGCGGGGCTGGCCATTTATGACACGATGCAGTTCGTCACGTGCGACGTGGCCACGTATTGCATCGGTCAGGCGGCGTCCATGGGAGCGGTATTGCTTACCGCCGGAGCGAAAGGAAAACGCCGGGCATTGCCCAATGCCCGCGTGATGATTCACCAGCCGCTGGCGGGAGCCGAAGGCACGGCGGAAGAAATTATGATTCACGCCAAAGAATTCAAGAACGTGAAAAGGCGGCTGAATGCCATTTTGCTGAAGCACACCGGCCATCCACTGGAAAAAATCGAGCAAGATACCGATCGCGACCGTTTCATGTCGGCTCAGGAAGCGCTGGAATACAAACTCATCGATCACGTCATTGAGCACATGGAAGTGAAACCACCGGCTTGAAAACTGAATGACGAATGACCAAGCACCAATGACCAGAAAACACGGCGTTGGTCATTGAGGCTTGGTCATTGGCCATTTCCCAAATTCCGCGTTCGCGGGCTAAACTATTCGATCTCCGTCCGAAGGAATCGGGCGGTGTCCGTTCATTCGCATGAGGCGATCCATGAAAACGGGCCTTTCGCAGAATCATTGGCTGTGCTTCCTTTGCCTGGCGGTGCTGGCATTGTTGCCGTGCGCCAGCGGTTGCTTCTCCAATTATAAAAATCGGACGAATCAGCAAATCTGGGAGCGTGAGATGCGATTGGAGGAAGATTGCATTTACCGCTTGCGTTGGCAGCTGGAAGATAAGCAGCGTGAGCTGGACGAAGCCAACGCCCGAACGGGGTCGTTGAACCGGCAGACCGAAATTTTACGCGACCGTGGCACCAATGGGCCCGATTTGGGGCCGCCTCCGGCGTTTTCGCCGTCCAACAGCGGACGGGGCAATGAGTCGCCACAGCTCCCTCCTGCCCCACAAGGCTTGCCCGAGGTACAGCCCGGCAAGCCGTTCACTCCCGGGGCCTCCAATTCGCCCCCTCATCATTTGGACGGTGGCTTATCACCGGAATCGGAACTGGCCATTTCCGAGGTTGTGCAGGCTGTCTACACGTCGTCCGGCCCGGCAGAAAAATCGTCGGCACATCCCGCGCCGGAAAATCGTAGTCCGCGCTCGGTGGAACGGCTGAATCCCGATGTCGAAGTCGATAGCATCGAGCTGAACGAAGGTTTAACCGGCGAAGTAAACAGCACGGGCGAAGCCGGCGGCGGATATTTGAACGTCGTCATTTTCCAGCGCGATTCGCACGGCAAGCGGGTGCTGGCCCCGGGCGATGTGTCGATTGTGGTGGTTGATCCGGCATTGGAAGGTCCTGCCGCTCGAGTGGGTCGTTGGAACTTTGAGGCTGACGATATTCCACAGCACGTGCGCCGCAATCATGATGGCGGCTCACTGCAGTTCGAATTGCCGTGGCCCAATCCGCCGGAACATAGCGATTTGCGCGTGTTTGTCCGGTTCACTTCGTTTGAAGGCCGACGCCTGGAAGCGAATTTGCCCATCGATGTGCAAACCGGCAACGCGGAAAGCAGTCCGCGAGATTGGAAAAAAATCAGCGCATCCTCGGCGGCGCGCTCTGTCACTCTGGCCGACGCCTTCGCCGATGCGGCCAAAGCACTGCATGCCGCTACGCCTGGCTCCGACAGTCACGGCAGCGTTTACGAGGCCAACGACAGCGCGGCCGGTCCCGCCTTAGCAAGCCAATCACTACCATCAACAAATCAGCCGCCGACAAATCAGCCGGAAAAACAGCCGCTGCTCGACGCTTCACGCCGCCCCGTCTGGTCGCCGTATCGGTAAGGCGCCTTGGCGTAACCTGCTTTAGAGCATCTTTCCCAGGCGCGGGATCAAATCAGAAATTAGGCGGCTGGAATCGGCCCGGCTGCAACCAGCTTTTTGCGCTGCGAATCGACCGAAACATTCATCCCTTCCAAGGTTCTCGCGCCGAGTAAGTTCAAATCGCCTTTTTGGCCGAACACAACTTCGTCGATGGTGAAAAACTCGCCCACTCGCACAATGGCAAATCCAATGCTGCGCGTAATGGTCTGGCCGTTGGCCATCGTGAAGGGCACGTCCTTTTTCTCCGGCTTAACTCCGATGGACTGGAGAACCTCCGCGCTGACCCAAGTATGTTCGCTGCCTGTATCGACCAATAATTTCTCGACTTTCGCCGCGCGCTTCCGATGCACGTGATTTTCAACAACACTGGAAACAAAAAAAGTGCCCATCGAAGACGGTTTCTCTCGTCGTTGCGGCGAACGGTCAGCTAAATTACTTATAGCATTTTTCCCAGCCGGGCGATCAAGTCGGCAGTGCGGTTGGAATAGCCCCATTCGTTGTCGTACCAACTGATGACTTTGATCAAGTTGCCGTCGATCACTTCGGTTAAATCAGCGGCAAAAATGGAACTGTGCGGATTGCCGATAATGTCGCTGGATACGATCGGGTCTTCGGTGTATTCCAAAATTCCCTGCAGTCCGCCTTTTTCCAGCGGCATGTCGGCGGCTTCCTTCATGGCTGCGTTGATTTCCTGCTTGGTTACGTTCTTTTTCATCAGCGCCGTCAGGTCGGTCACGCTGCCATCGGCAGTGGGCACGCGCAAGGCGATGCCGGTCAGCTTGCCTTTGAGCGACGGAATGACTTCGCCCACCGCTTTGGCCGCGCCGGTGGTGGTCGGCACAATGTTCACGGCTGCCGCCCGAGCACGGTACAAATTATCATGCGGCAAGTCCAACAATCGCTGGTCGTTGGTGTAGCTGTGAACGGTCGTCATCAAGCCTTTTTCGATGCCGAACTTGTCGTGCAGCACTTTGGCCATCGGGGCCAGACAGTTCGTCGTGCAACTGGCGTTGGAAACAATTTTGACGCTCGGCGAAAGTTCTACATGATTTACGCCAATTACGCAGGTTAAGTCGGGCTTGTCTTTGGCGGGCGCGCTAAGCACTACTTTTTTGGCGCCTGCCGCCAGGTGCGTGTCATACCCCGCTTTGCCTTTGGCCGCGTCGGCCCGGGCGGTGAAAATGCCGGTGCTTTCCACTACCACGTCGACGCCCAGCTTGCCCCAGGGCAATTTGGACGGATCGCGCTCTTTGAGCACTTCAATACGGCGGTCGTTTACCACAATGGCATTGTCATCGTGTTGCACGGTGCCGTTGAAGCAGCGATGGGTGCTGTCGTACTTGAGCAGCGTGGCCAAGGTTTTGGTGTCGGTCAAATCGTTAATGGCGTGTACTTCAAACTCGCTGCTGCGAGCCGCCATAATCCGAAACACCAACCGCCCGATGCGTCCAAAACCGTTAATTCCCACACGAATTGCCACGTTGAATCTCCTTGTGCCACAAAAACATCAGATACTCCCTCTCCCCTTGTGGGAGAGGGTTGGGGCAAGGGCAAACAGCGCAACCTGTTAACACCAAAGCCAGCCACAAAAAACCGAACCGGTGATTATACGCCTCGCGCCGCCGCCCAGCAATTGGCTAGCGCGGCCAATAGCTGGTCCAGCATGGTCGCGGTGTGCGACCAACTCAAACTAATTCTTAACAGAGATTCCCCAACGGGAACCGATGGCGGACGGATGCCGGGGACCAGCAACCTGTGGTCGCGCAATGCTTGCGCTAGCTGCATGGTGCGATCGGGCTCACCAATATAAATAGGAATGATTTGCGATTGTGAGCAGCCAATGTTCCAGCCTTGGGCGGTTAGTTTTTGGCGAAGCGCAGCGGCGCGGGCAAGTAATTCCTTTCGCCGCTGAGGTCCGTCGTGCACAATTTGCAGTGCGGCCGTGGCGGCGGCGGCCACCGCTGGCGGGAAAGCGGTGGAGAAAACGTACGAGCGGGCGCGATTCACCAGCCACTCGATCAAACTTCGCCGTCCGGCCACAAATCCGCCGGCCGAACCAAGCGCTTTGCTCAGCGTGCCCAGGCGAATGTGAACACCATCTTCCACGCCCAATTGTTCGGCCACGCCCCGACCGTGCGCGCCGAAAACACCGGTGGCGTGCGCTTCGTCAACCATCAGCATGGCCTGATATTTTTCGGCGAGTTCGGCCAACTGCGCCAGCGGCGCAAAATCGCCATCCATGCTGAACAGTGAATCGGTCACAATCATCCGCCGACGGTAGTGCGACGAATTGCGCAACAGCTCCGCTAAATGTTCGACATCGCCATGGCGATAAATGTGCACTTCGGCCCGAGATAATCGGCAGCCATCGATCAAACTGGCGTGATTTTTGGCGTCAGCGTAAATGGCATCGCGGGCGCCCACTACGGCGGCCACGGTTCCGCAGTTTGCGGCAAAACCCGAAGTGAACGTCAGCGCCGCTTCGGTACCTTCAAATTCAGCCAGACGTTGCTCCAATTCGGCATGCGCGGCACAGCGGCCTGTAACCAACGGGCTGGCTCCCGCACCCCAACCCTCGTTTTGGGCTGCGCGCTGAGCGGCTTCCATTAACCGTGGATCGCTGGCCAGGCCCAAATAATCGTTCGCGCCGAAATTAATGAATTCGCGCCCGTTGAGGGAAACGATCGCTTTTTGTGTGCCGGCGCGCACGACCAGCCTGCGGCGCAAATGCTGTGCATCCAGCGCCTTCAATTCAACATCTAGCCAATCGAGCGGATCAAACGCCATGGGGTGTGAACACGCGAATCAAGTTTTGAACAGCCCATTTCTAATTAGCAGTTGCTGCATATACTTACGCTACGTAACTCAAACTTGAAAGAACCGTGAACAAAATGTCCGACGATTTGCGAACCAAGGCAGCCCGTATCGTAACGCAGCGGTTGGAAAGTCTCCAGCGCGCCGGCATTACGCATTTGCCGAAGGCGAAACGGGCGGGCGCCGTAGCCGGCGTACCAATGTCGGTTGAATTACCAATTCCCCTGCATCCTCAGCTCGTCACAGTGAGTCCCGAACGACCCGGCCCTCTCCCAAAGGGAGAGGGAGTTCGGATGGAAAATCTTCCCAAAGAAGAGGGAGAAAAAATGGCCAATTCATCAGCAGCGGCCTCCGCAGCAAAATCCATCGCTTCCCCGACGGAGGAGCGATCGCTCTTTGATGCTCCGACTGCGGAGCGCAAACTGCTGCCGCCTCAGGAACGGGCGTCAGCGCTGGAAATCATTCAGCGCGAAGTAGCTGCCTGCACGCGCTGCCCAATGCTGGTGGCTAATCGCACGCAAACGGTATTTGGCGTAGGCAATAATGCGGCCCGCATATGCTTTTTCGGTGAAGCCCCGGGAGCCGACGAAGATCGCTTGGGCGAGCCATTCGTTGGCCGCGGCGGACAGTTGCTGAACAAAATGATTACTGCCTGTAAACTGCAGCGCGAAGAAGTATACATCCTGAACGTGTTAAAATGCCGTCCGCCCGACAATCGCAATCCCCTGCCCGACGAAGTGGCGAATTGTCGCGGTTACTTCGAGCGACAGCTCGATATTGTGCGGCCGGAAATCATTTGCTGCCTGGGAGCCGTGGCCTCGCGCGCCCTGCTGAATACAGAGCGACCCATCGGCAAATTACGGGGCAGCTTTCACGACTACCAGGGCATTCCGGTGGTCTGCACGTATCACCCGGCCTATTTGCTGCGGAACCCGGCGGCCAAAAGTGACGCCTGGGAAGATTTGAAAATGATGATGCGCCGGCTGGGAGTCAATTTATAACCAGCAAGCGGCGGCAACCCGGGCAGCGTGCCGGCGATGGCGGTAGAAAAACGCCGCCGGCTTAAGTTTGCGCCTCTTTAGCCGCCGGCATCATTTCGTCGAACAATCGCAGCAAGTGCTTCATTTTGATCGGTGTGGTCACCGTGGCCCGGTGATCTGCCGTTTGCGCTTGGGCCGCCATGTCCTGATGCCTGGGCCCCAGCAACAAAATGGCGGGCACGGTTTTGGTCGTTTCTTTCTCGCCAAAATGGTTGAACGCCTCCAGCGCTTCTTCTCCCAGGTTCGAAGTGCTGAAAATTACGCAATCGGCCGGCTGGTGGTTGTCGGTAAACAAGCTTGACGGCCGCAAAGGATCAGCGGTGACGAGCACACGAAATCCTTTTTGCTTGAAATGATTTCGCAGCGATTCTTGCGCCTGGAAGTTCGGTTCGACAATCATCAGCGTACGCTGCTTGCCCGAGCCGCCAGAGGCATCGTGTGCCTTGCCGTTGGCGCCCGCGGCGCGGCGGTGGCTCACCCGCAACAAATCTTGCAGCATTTCCGCCGGAGTTTGATAGCGCTGGTCAGGATAGAATTGCGCCGACTTGTTTACAATGGCGACAATTTCTCCAGGCAATTCGGGCATTAATTTGGCGATGGGCGCCATGGCCTCGAACCGGTTCCGGCTGAGCCGGGCCAAACGATCCTGCGTTTCTTCCAGCGCCGGCTTGCCCGACAGCATGTTGTACAAAATACAGCCCAGGAAAAAGATGTCGCTGCGCATGTCGTCTTTGCGCACATTGGTGCAACGTTCCAGGGCCGCATAATCAATGGTGCGTGGATTTTCCAACTTGGCCAATTCGGTATCGCTGGAATTGGGATCGGCCCCGGCCAACCCGAAATCCAACAGTTTGGCTTGTCCCAAGCTGGAGATCAGCACGTTGGAGGATTTCAAATCCTTGTGCGAAATGCCGCGCTGGAAGGCGTAATCGAGCCCACGGCAAATGTCGACGGTCAGCCGAATGGCCTCCTCGGGCTTCAAGTGCGAGCGGACCCGCAAATGTTCTCGCAAATTCCGTCCCTCGATAAACTCCATGACAATGTAGCAGGCGCCGGCGGTCGCGGCCGCTTCGTAAATGGGCACAATATTGGGATGCCGCAGCGTGCAACCCATTTCGCCTTCACGCAAAAACTGCTCGCGCATTTCGGGAATGGCGAAGTGCCGGGCCCGCAATACTTTCACCGCACGTACTTCGCCGGTTTCGCGATGCACCGCGCGAAACACCCGGGCGAAGGTGCCGCTGCCGATTTGATACAGGACCTTGTATTTGCCGTAAAAGAAACCGCTGCGATCGCCGCGGAGAAGCTTTTCGAGTTGGTAGTTAGTGACCAGCTCGCGGCGCACCAACGATTGCTTAATTTGCTCTGGATCGCATTCTAAGCTGCCTGACTCGGCTAGCACGGTGCGCAATTCGTGCTCGTCGATCAAATCGCGATCGAATGCCGCTTGTCCAATTTGTTCCGCGGTCCACTCAGGCATGGCGAACTCGGCTAGCCTTCAGCAAGTCAACGAATAATCCTTGGAGCGCTGGGAATAGTCGGCGCCTCTCCATGAATGGTTGTCACAGACGATGCCGGCACCGACAAAACGATTTGCCATGTGCCGAATGGAAATTTTCGCCTGCCAACCTTCAATGGAAATCGTGTAGCGGCGTGTGAAGGCGCAAGCGCGCGTCGCGCAGATCGACTGGAGCTGCGGCCAAATCTAATGGCTGCTGGCCGTTAGGTAGCACGGCGAACAACTGTTCCGCAAATCCCGCATTCGAATCGCGAGCCGAGCGTGCCTTCCCGCACATCCATGCTTGGACGGCGGATTGGCATTTCCCTTCTCTTATTCACGATGCCACGTTTCCGAAAGCCGACGCACGAAAAACCACCGGCAACAAAAACTGAGTGCGGCGGCAACATCCGACGGCTATCGACCTTTTATCCTATCCTGGAGCGTCAAAGGCCGCAACAATCTGGCCGAAATCCGGCGAAAAATGCCCGGACATAAGTCGCATGGCCGCCTAGAGTTGGAAATTTCCCCTGCGATCATGCGTTACCCAATTGCCGACCGCAAGAGTCATAGGGCAGACCAAAAATCTTGCATTTCGGCTGCCAGCCGGGGCAAAAGAAGTAGCGCCAAAGCCGAGAGAGATTAAGTATCTTCTTGGGCTTCTTCGACTTGGCGGCGGTAATCGTCCCGTTCCCTGCGGGTGGCTTCCAAATCGAACATTAAATACTTCATATCGAGCCGCAATTGTCCCAGGGCATCTTGTACCAACGTCAAAATGCGACGGCGGCGCTTTGTGCTTTCCACAACACGATTTAACGTGGGCACAAGCAATTGGCGATGCTCCTCCGGCAACTGCGAAACCGCCGACACCAACTCCACAAGGTCGGCGGGAAGTTCGTCGGAGGTGCTTTTCACAATGCGTGTCGTCTGGCTCATGGGCGATGGTCTCCTAGGTGGTTGATTCAGCTTTAAAGCAGACGGTGTGCCAGGCTGCGGATCGTCAAACACGCTTCGCGTTAAACTACTGCTAAAAAACAAGTTACAGCTTTTTAAATCCAGTAGCAATCATCCTGCCCTGGTTTACCAAACACCCCAGACAATCTGGATGCGAATCGTAAATCGTGATACAAGGCCATGTTGCGCCAAGAAGGCGCGTATTTTGTACGTTGTAATTTTGCTTCAATCCGCGATTGCGCACGGATGTGCAATGGGTCGCCGCAGATTTAGCAACTTGATTTGCTCACTGCCCCACAAGCAGGTTGGCGGCATATTTCTGGCCGGCTGCATGCTGGCAGCGGCAATTAAGACAACGCAGGCTGCGCCGATCGGCGATAATTTTGAAAGCGCCGAAATTACCTGGCGCCCCAGCGATGCCGATGTGCAGTATCGCTTGGAAAATCACGCTCGGATCAATTCCGATCCGCACAGCGGCCAAAGATCCGAGCTGCTCCAGATTAATGCTGGCGCCGGCACATATGTATATTTCGTGCACGATCTACAACCGGCGCGAGTGGTCGCCGAGCTAATGCCTAGTGTGTGGATTAAAGCCAATCGCCCGGGCGTTCAGTTTTTTGCCCGAGTTGTTTTACCCCACACGCCCGACCCACGCAGCGGCCAGCCGGTAACGGCCCTACTGGCGGGCAGCAGTTACTCGACCGTTGGCCTTTGGCAGCAACTTTCCGTCAGTGACACGCCGCAGTTACTCAGCCGTGAAGTGCGCGCTCTGCGCGCGCAACTAGGTCCGCAAGTGGATGCCCGCGAAGCATACATCGATCAACTGTTGCTCAACGTATACGGCGGCCCTGGCCAAACGATGGTTAACATTGACGACCTGGCAGTGAATGGCGTTGTGCCGTTTGCGAATTCTGCGCCTACAGCCAGTACGCAAATTGGAGCCAACAACGCCGGCCCAGCACTGAATACAAATGCAGTAGTCAACATTCCCACACCTTCGCCACTTGCGCAAGCGTTGCCCGTTGACTCCGCGGCGCCTTTGAACGCGGCTGCTGCGCCGAGCACACCCAACGTTCCCAATTCATCCACCGCGCGCCAAGTGATCATCAATGGTTCGCTATTCATGGTTGATGGGAAGCCGATTTTTCCGCGAATTATCCAATCGCAAGGCGAGCCGCTGGAATGGCTCGCGCAGGAAGGCTTCACAGTTGTTCGCAGCATGGGGCCCCTAACCGACGGCATGCTGACGGAAGCGACGCGCACCGGGATTCGTTTGATTGGCCCACCGCCGATTGCCAATTCACAAGGAATTGTCGATCCACAGAACACAAATCCGCAATCCACCGCCAGCGCCGATGCACTGGCGCCCATCACGGCCGCTTTCGCACCAGTGATGGCGTGGCATTTGGGGAGCGGATTAGCGGCCCGCGAACTGACGGCCACAGCAGCACTTTCCAAGCAACTACGTTTGGCCGATCATGTATTAAGGCGTCCGCTGGTGTGCAATCCAGAAGAAGACGCGCTGGCTTATAGTCGCCAGGCCGACGTGCTAGCTGAAACCTGTTTTCCCCTGGGCACGAGCTTGGAATTGAAGGATTACGCCACTTGGCTTGGCCAGCGGCCACGGTTAGCCCGGCCCGGCACGCCGCTCTGGGCGGTCATACAAACCGAAGTACAGCCGGCGGCGATCGATCAAGCGGCGGCATTTCTTGGCCAATCGCGCCTGCCGCCGGTGCAAGAGCCAATGGTCGAGCCTGGCGCGCTGCGTCTGTTGGCATATCAAGCGTTTTGCTCCGGTGCCCGCGGCATTGAGTTTGCTTCCAACTCGCGACTTGATGCCGCCGATAATGCCACGCGATTGCGCGCCACGGAACTGGCGCTGTTGAATCTGGAGCTGGACTTGATCGAACCGTGGGGCGCAGCCGGCAGTTATGTTACGTTTGCCACGTCCAGCGATCCGAACATCAGTTCCATTGTTTTAAACTACGAAAACACAAGACTCGTGGTCACCATGCGCGTGCCCAACCATTCGCAGTTTGTGCCAGCGCCTGATACTACGGGAACGATTTTGGGTCCTGCGGCCAGCACGCCCTCGGGCACCGGCGGCTCGGGCTTAGCCGGCATCAAACCGAAAAATCTCGGTGGCAATCCAAATTTGAAAAGTCCTCGTACGCTGCTGGAGCGTGAAGCGGCCGGCAACGGCATGACCGATTCTTCCCATGACCAAACGTACCTGCGGTCAGCGAATCGCGATCCGTTGTTTCCCGACGCCGTTACTCCTTCCAAGTCCGGCGCCGCCACGCTGGTGGTGCCTGGAGTGCCGGAAGATTATCGCGCCTATGAACTCACGATCGCCGGCTTGCGGCCGCTGCGGAAAAGCATTGTTTCCGGCGGCACGTCGATTGCGCTGGAAGATTTTTTGCTGACCTCGGTGGTGCTTGTTACCGCCGATCCGACCATTGTCACGAATATGCAGCGTCGCACGACTGAACTTGCTCCGCGCGCGGCCCAATTGCAGCGTCGTTTAACCGCCTATTTGCTAGAACAAACGGCCGCAGTCAATCAGCGTTTAGGGAACCACCCGGAACTTCCCGCCGCCACAACACCGCTGGCCACTGCCGCTACCGGCTTGCAACAGGCCGATGCCTTGCTTTCTGCGGGACAATACGCGCAGGCGTACTTAACGGCCCGCAATGCGGCCTACCCGTTAGAGCATTGGCAGCGTGACATTTGGGAACGAAGTGTGAAGCCGTTGCAATCGCCCGTATCCAGTCCGCTGGCGGTTAGCTTTAACACGCTGCCAGAGCAAATCAACTTCGCCGCTTCGATTGCACAATTACCTCCTGGGGAAAATTTGCTGCGTGGGGGCGATTTCGAAGATCTTCAGACCATGTTGCAGGCGGGTTGGAAACACTTTCAACATGCGCGTGCCGATTTGCGCACCGACGTGGAGTTGTCGCCGCTGGCTCCATTTGCCGGTTTGCACAGCTTGCACCTCAGCGTGCAAACCGCGAAGCCGGAAAAGCCGGCAGCCGTAGCCGCGATGCTGGTGGAATCACCGCCGCTGTGGATTACCAGTGCTCCGGTCCACGTTTCTGCCGGCGACATTGTATGCATTCGAGGACAGGTGCGCGTGCGTGGGCCTGTCGTCGGCAGTGTCGATGGGCTAATGATTCTCGATTCGTTCGGCGGCGAAGCGCTGGCACAGCGCATCATGCAGACTGATGGCTGGCGCGAATTTGTGATGTACCGCGCGGCCGGCCACGCCGACAACCTCACCGTGACCTTTGCACTCACCGGCCTAGGTGAAGCGTGGGTGGATGAACTTTCCATTCGCCCCCTGCGCAGTGGCGATTCGAGCAGCACCGGCAATTTCACTGCGCTGGGAATCAGCCGTAAATAGACGAATCAACGCAAGGGAATAACACTAAGCATCGCTGCGGTTCACTTTCCGCCGCACATGACCTGCAAAATGCCACGGCAAAAGTCGGGTAAGTCGTCCGGTTTGCGGCTGGAGACGAAATGCCGATCGACAACCACCGCCGCATCTTCCCACACGGCGCCGGCGTTGACCAAATCGTCCTTAATGCCTAGCGAACCGGTCACTCTCACGCCACGGTACACGCCGGCCGAAATGGGAATCCAGCCGCCGTGACAAATTGCCGCCACCAGTTTGCTCGCCGCGGCAAAGTCGCGCACCAACTGCAACACTTTGGGATCGCGCCGCAGTTTGTCGGGCATGAATCCGCCGGGCACAATCAGGCCGTCGAAATCTGCCGCCCGCACTTCGGCAATGGCTGCATCGGCGACGCATGGGTAGCCATTTTTGCCCTCATACTTTTGACCGGCCTTCGTTCCGGCCACGGTGGTCTTCGCGCCGGCTTCCACTAGCCGCAGCTTGGGATACCACAGCTCCAAATCTTCGTACAGGTCTTCCACGAACAGCAGAAACTTTTTGCCAGAAAGCGATTGGGAGTGGGTCATGACAGTAATGGGAATCCTGATTACGGATGAAAAAATTGTCGAACTGTTCACTCCATCGGCGGCTCGAGGCCGAAGTCCCGGATCGTCAGCAAACTTGAAAACGGAATGCCACGGCTGGTAAAGGCTTTAGCCCCGCCTTCCAAGCGATCGATGATGGCGGCAACGCACGTTACCTTCAGGCCGAATTGCTCCACACGATCGATGGCCGCCAGCGACGAACCGCCAGTGGTGACTACATCTTCAACAATTGCCACCGTGTCACCAGGTTGGACCGGTCCTTCCACATATTTGTTAGTGCCATGCCCCTTCGGTTCCTTTCGCACCAAAATGCCGGCGAGCGAAATGTTTCGCAGGCCAGCCACCGTAATGATGGCGGCGGTGATTGGATCGGCTCCAATCGCCATACCTCCGACCGCTGTGGGAAGCGGGCCTTGCGCGATGAGTAAATCGAGCAACCCTTCGGCCACGAGTAGCGCGCCGCGAGAGCTAAGCGTGACCTGCTTGCCATCGAGATAGTATTTTGCCTTTTTGCCTGACGCGAGCGTGAAGTCGCCAAACCGAAGCGCGCGGTTGCGGACCAGTTCCATCAGTGCCTGGCGGTCGTACATGATGTGCAGAAGGCGGTAGGCAGTAGGCAGAAAGCGGAAAGGAGAAATCAACGGTGAAATATACAGATTTCAGACTGGAGTGCGCGACAAAAGAGACCAAGCTACGCATTATCGTAGCGAATGCAGTAGAAGTTGCGGAGTCCCCACTCGGCAATCTGCATTCAGAAATCAGGAAACTGCCATTTCCGCGCTTAGCGGCGGATGGTTACTTGCGAACGGTCCGAAAGTATGTCGAACACATCGTTCATATCTTGCCGACTGATGCGAATTGCGCTGACGCCCGGCGGCAAGGCATCTTCCGGCACGCGCAGATGCAAATCGCCACCCAGGCTGATGAAGGGCGCTCCGCTGGGGCTAGCCCCGAGCTGGCCAGCGGCGAATTTGGCCACCGGATAATCGCCGTTAGGCTTGGTCAGCGGCCCGGACACTTCTACTCGATATCGGCCGGCATACAGGCCATCGACAAACAAGGCCAGCCAACCCTGCTGCGTGTTCAATTGAGCTTGGAACGGACCGCGGACCACTTTGAGTTTTTGTCCGGGCATGACACTGCTGGAATCTTGCAGACTGTTAATCTTTGCCAGCAACTGCCATGGCACTTGGTATTGTTGGGCGATTGATTCCAACGTGTCTCCGGCACGCACTTCGTAAGGTGGTGCGAGCCAGGCATCGCGCGAATAGATTACCGTGCCCGCCAGTTGGCTGAGCAATTCGACGACATGCGGTTGATCTTCCGGCGGCACGATGGGGTGATCGTACCAGCGAGAAAGCTCGCGCAGAGCATCGACCAGTTGACCGTGATTCAAATACGTGAGGACGGTGCGTTTGGAGGCATCGTAATCGTGATGTGTTTGGGCATCATTACTGGGGGCAGTTAGCGATGGGATGTTTGAGCCCGGCGTTTGGTTTGCGGCGTCGGAAGCCGAAACGTTGACGGCGCTTGATAGGGCGGGATTCGATGCATTGCTGATAGACGAACCCATGCCAGGCGGCTGATCTGCCGGTACGGCGCCAGGGGACGAATTGCCATTAGCGCCTGGCGGCGGACCAGCGATCGGAGCGAGCACTGCACTTTGTGGTGGTGTGGTGGCGGCAGGCACAGTTAAAAGCGGCGCGGTCGCCAGCGGCGAGAGCGGGCTGGCGGAAGTCGTGGCACCAGGGGGAGGCCCAGCGATGGGCTGCATGGCGGTTGCGCCATTGCCGCTCGCCGGCGCTTGGTTTTGCCAAGCGTTTGCCGTCGGCGCAGTTGGCAGCGATCCGGCGCCAACAATGGAATTTGCTTCGCTTTGGTGCATGCTACCCAAGCCGTTGTCGGCTGGTTTATTCCAGGGAGAATCGGCCGGCGACGGCTCTGGCGGCGGCGCATGATTGAGGGCCACATAAACGCCGTAGCCCACGCCTCCTAATACGATGCACAACATGATTGGCTTGAGTGATTCCACAATCGTCCTCCTTGACGATGGCGGTAACGAATCGGCGCATTATTTACGCCGCCAAGAGATATGGGGCGACGAGGATAGCGAAGGAGAGCGCCGAACACCATCCCAGTTGGTGGCCGTGCTAGCACAGTGGTCGGCGATATATCTTCTCTGAATTTTTCAACGCAATTAATCACCGTGCTTTTGCCGCAATCGTGCCGACAAACGCAACATAAGTTGCGTCCGCTCAAATTCGTTCAACCACTCTTGCGTCACGGCATCTAGCAAAGCTTGGTGCGGCGGCACAATCCCCGTGGGACATGCCGGCCCGAGTTGATCCACGGCCATGTGCTGGTACTTAGCTAGCGTGCGATCGCCGTAGAGACCTAGAAATTCGTCGTCTTCACTCAGAAATACTACCATCGGCACCCGATTCCCACCGCAGATGCGCAGCATCGATTGTAAATCGGCGTGGACATCGCGATCGAAATAACGAATGGCCAGCGGCGGCGCCGCTTCGGCAAAGCGCTGAAAAATAGGACATTGGTTCACGCAATCGCCGCACCAGACGCCAACCACACACAGCACTTTCATCGGCCTTACGAAGCCGGCGAAAACCTCGCGCTGAGCGGGCGTCAATTGCACCCTATCGAACACCGCGGCCCAACGCCTACGCTGCTCTTCGGTGCCGTGACGGCTAAGAAAATCGTGATAAGTTAACCCCAGCGGAAATTTGGCAGCAAAATCGAACATTGTTGTACTCGAATGCGTTCGATGCCCAACCCCTTTTCTCATTCTCCATCGTCCGATATGATCCAACTCTCGCGAGCATGTCTAATTATATCGCCCCTAGGAGCTATCGCAGCCATGTCCGAAGAAAAAGTTCATGTTCATTGGCACGAACACAGTGTGGGTCGTGAGGAACGCGAAGCGCTAAACAAACATCAAGGATGCGTGGTATGGTTCACAGGCCTAAGCGCTTGCGGCAAAAGCACGATCAGCAATTTGGTCGATCACAAATTGCACTCGATGGGCTACCGAAGCTTCGTATTGGATGGCGATAACGTACGGCACGGGCTGAATGCCTCGCCTGCTTTGCTAAAGGAGCGGCATGGAGAAGAGTTCAGCAAGCGATTTGGGCTGGGATTTTCAGCACAAGATCGAGAGGAAAATATTCGTCGCATTGGCGCAGTAGCGGAACTGTTTTGTTCGGCGGGAATTATCGCGCTCACAGCCTTTATTAGCCCCTACCGGCGCGATCGCGATGCTGTGCGGGCCCGGCTGAAGCCGGGAGACTTCATTGATGTATTTGTCGATGCGCCCATCGAAGTGTGCGAAAAGCGCGATCCCAAAGGGTTATATAAAAAAGCCCGGGCTGGCGAGTTGAAGGGCTTCACGGGCATCGACGACCCTTACGAAGCGCCACAACAACCTGAGCTTCGGTTGGATGCTAGCAAAAAAGATGCCGAAACGCTGGCCGACGAAGTGATTGCCCATCTACGGAAGTCCGGGAAGATTAAGTGAACCGTATACGAATTTTGTCAATGGCGAATGTGCATGCATGTCGCAGATGTTGAATGGGCAATGGTCGCTATGTTTGCAAAATATTAAACGGTTTATTTGTATATTCTTAATGGCGATGCAAGCGGGGTTGACACCCGCTGCGCGACGGCTTTACAGTGACTTGAACCGTCGTAGTTGTCAGATGAAGTTCATTTGCCTACCTCGGCGTGTTGGAACGCGGTGTCACTTTGTTAAACCGGGACAGCGGGAATTGCGTATCTTGTCTGGCACGCGGTCTTCCGCACAAGACACAGGGACGTTTCTCTGGGAGCAAGGCTGCCTGAAGCGCAAGGGTGCGCGAATAGGTAGGAGGAACGATCATGATACAAAACTCGCCGCAGGCTGCTTCCGCGGAGCCGGTAGCTAAAATCGTGTCAGCCACAGCGGTCGATGAGCAGCGCCGGCGTATCGTTCGCATTAAACGCAGCATCCGTCGCCAAACTAGTGGGGCAATTCACGAATTGCAGGTGGAAACCACCGGCGATACTTTGGTGCTTCGCGGCCATTGCGCAAATTTTTATTGCAAACAGAAGGCCCAGCATGCGGCAATGAAATATTTGACTAATGAAACATTGGTCAACGAAATTCAAGTGGACGCTGTCCCCCGTTAATTTCGTTTTCGTCCTGTTTTTCTGATGCATTCTTGCAAAGGCGCTGTGGAGTTCGCCTGGCCGTATTGCTACCATTTGCCGCACAGTAAGTTTAAGAAACTGCGCCGATCCGGGTTGTTTATTTTATTTGCCGACTCCGAGCGCCGAAATGCGCATTTCCGTCATTCTAACCACGTACAA
This sequence comes from Pirellulales bacterium, assembly GCA_035656635.1. Classification (NCBI taxonomy): domain Bacteria; kingdom Pseudomonadati; phylum Planctomycetota; class Planctomycetia; order Pirellulales; species Pirellulales bacterium. Next base: position 15 of record DASRSD010000165.1, on the reverse strand, counting down.
TCAGCCCGCTTGGCT
>DASRSD010000164.1 GCA_035656635.1 Pirellulales bacterium | reverse complement strand
GATGGTGCCCAGCGAACCACCGACAAACTTTGGCAACTCTGCGGCAAAGTACTCGATCTATTCACCGAAAGCGAATGCCGCAACTACCTCCAACACTGTGGATGCCGCTACAATTAACCGACGACGGCACTAGATGCGCCATGAGAGCATTGAAACGACAATGCGGTACTATGTTGGGCGGAATGCTCAGTCGACGGCGGCGGTCTTGTGGGAGGCGCACAAGCAGGCAGCTCGAAATCGTGATACTACTACTGCTGCGCAGCGCTCGGGCGATGAAACGGCCAATCCTGATACCGCAGTAATTCAACAGCTAAGGCGATGATTGACTCGGAGCAAGTGCAGATTTGATCAAAGTGTTCTCGTCTGGCGCGTTCGTCACGCGCGACTGCTTGAGGGTCGTACGGGCCTATAAGCATTGGGTACCCGGTGTATTCGAGCAATTCGCGAATTCTATTGGCGTAGAACTTTCCCATATTCAGCTGTTGAACAAATGCCACAAGTTCGGACGAACTGCTGACTATTTCGTTAATATCAAACTGCGAGTTCTCACGGTTGAATAGAAAAACTAGTCTTTTAAAAAGTGGGTCAAACTGGGACGTCAAGATCAAGGGGTCTTTATATTTTCGAAAAATTGAAAGCTTCCGCGGATTGGGGCAGTCGGGTTATGCTGATCCAATAAGTGGCAATTCGGGCAAAGCGGCAGCAGATTACTTGGATCGTTATTTGAATGGTTGCGGTCGATGTGATGGAGGTGAGCTCTTTGGTCCCGCAGATCGCGCAGTGGTGGTTGAATTCCTTAAGGACCGAATCGCGAACTGCCTTAGGAATTGCTTTCCTAGAATCTTTACCTTTGGCCATGTAACACTTTTGGTAACAGTCGCCCTGAAAACAGAATCAGCCAGAGCCGGCAGTATTCATAACTGCCATCCCTGGCTGGTCTTTCGAAAGAGGCGCCGGTCGGAGTCGAACCGACGATGGCGGATTTGCAATCCGCTGCCTTAGCCTCTTGGCGACGGCGCCGTGCATGCTCGTTGCAAAGCGGCAATGCCAGCAACGGCCAACAAACCATCCCGGTAACTTAGGAAAACCCTGACGAACGGTCAAGGCTTGCCTGTCACAGCAGGTCTCCCTCTGGAATCGACTTTTCCGAAAGACAACTTGAATCCCGCTGCGGTTCGCTAGCAGTTGTTCGCCAGCGGCACCGGCCGAATAGTCGAAAACTCTAACAGCGGCCTGTCGATTCGCAATGGGGGCTCTTGGTGCCCGCGAATCGTTCCGCCCTCTCCGCTGGACCCAGAGGAATAAATCATGGCGCTTTTGAATTGGCTTCAATCTCCGGCATCGCCCCGGCAAATTGCCGCTTGGGGTCTGGAAGTGGCTCAACAATGCCAGAACGAAGTGGCCTTGCGGCTTGGGCAAACCGTCCATCGGCTGAGTTTGCCCGCAGCACGCGGATACATTCGGGCTCGCGCCGCCGCTGTGTTGGAGGAAGAAATGAACCTGCTCCTGGAGCGCACTGGGTGCTCGTCGGCCTTGGCCGCAGCCATTCGCAATCGAGCCATGGATGACATCGTTCGCATGGCCATTGGCGATGTGCTGAAAACGGCCCGTCCACTTGTGCAGCGCAAAGCCGCCTGAAGCAGTGGAAAGCAGAAGGCCGGAAGGCCGGAAGCACCGGGAAAGCAGACGGCAGAAAGCAGAATGCAGAAGGCAGCAGGCGGAATGCAGACGGCGGCAGGCAGAAATCGCCTCTCGCTAGCTGCCGGCGAATCGCCACGGCATATAATGGTTCGGCCTGAACATCCATTCGGCCCCATCCATTTCGCCCATCCCTGGAATTTTTGCCATGCACGCTGCTTTGCTGTGTTGCTTGTTGGCCGTGGCGGCCGATGTCCAACCGCTTTCGCCGGGAAGTCATGACCGCACGTTGCAGGTCGACAATCAAGAACGCTCCTACCAGGTGTACGTGCCGCCGAAGTACGATCCTAAGCATCCCACGCCGGTCGTGCTGGTGCTGCATGGGGCGTACACCAACGGACCCATCACGGCCATTTATTCCGGCCTGAACCGCACCGCCGACGAGCGCAATTTCATCGCCGTGTATCCCAACGGCACAGCTTTGGGCGATACCAAACCGCAGCTGGGCGGCGCCGCCTTGTTTTGGAACTGCAGCGATCGCACTCCCCACTTGTTCGGCAGCAATCCACCGAACGATGTTAAATTCCTCGGCGCCGTGCTGGACGATTTGGGAACGGTGGCGAATGTCGATCCCAATCGCATCTACGCCACCGGCATTTCCAACGGCGGCATGATGTGTTACGCCTTGGCGGCCGGTTTGAGTGATCGCATCGCCGCCATCGCGCCCATCGCCGGCTCGTTGTGCCTTGACAACGTGCACCTCAAGCGCCCCGTCAGTGTGCTCCACTTCCACGGCACCGACGACAAACTCGTTCCCTACGCCGGCGCCCGCAACACTGCCGAAGGAGTCTTTCATTGCAAATCGGTCGATGGCACCATGACCGAGTGGGCCAAGCTCGATGGCTGCCCGGAAAAGCCGCAAGTGGAAGAACTGCCCAAAAAAGAGGACGACGGCACCAGCGTCAAGCGTTACACTTACGGCCCGGGCAAAGATGGGAGCGAAGTGATGCTGATTCAAATCACGGGCGGCGGGCACACCTGGCCCAATCGGCCCATGCTCCCGGCCCTGGAAACCGCGCTCGGCAAAACCACGCACCAAATTTCCGCCAACGACATGATGTGGGATTTCTTCGACAAGCACCCAATGTCGAAATGACGAATGACCAAGTCCCAATAACCAAGGAAGTTGCCTTGGGCAATTCTCGCCGTATCGTCCGGGAATTTTATTTTCCGGACAAAAGGAGGCTGTTTTGTCGCCCGCCCGACGGCCTCGGCTCAGCAAGTTCGCAGGTTGTAAGGGGCTCGTGTGTGACATAACAGTTGGCATTAACGTCCGGCGGTGTCCATTGTTGAACGATTGTTGAACGATTGTTGAACGATTTGTTCGGCGATTTGCTTGTCGGATTTGCTTGACGGGGCCGGCCGGGGTCGCGTCGCCGCTGGCCAAAGGCAAATGATCAGCGAGACCTCGGGAAACTTGGCGAACTGTGGGCTCACTTCGTTCCACCACAGCCACCCTCCGCCCCGCGCTGCTGCATTGCTCTCTGCTTAGTTCACCGCAGAGGACACGGAGGTCGCAGAGAGGCCAAACAGCCCGCGCTCACTGAACGGCATCATAGTGAACATTTGAACATTTGTCGAGAAACGTTTTAGGCCAGTCGCGGGAAAATTTGCACAATAGCCCGGCTGTGTCAGCCGGGCTATTCGGCCATGTAAAAGGTGGTCGTCTAATTTGAAAATGTAGCGGCGTCTGTCCCAGACGCCTTCTGTTTTTCGAGCAAAAACGGCTGAGGACAGCCGTCGCTACAGTGCGGAGTGGCCAAATTAGGCGACGGCCATGTAAAACGTAAATTGTCCCACTGCTCCGCCCATCGGCTACAATGCGGGGCATGAAAAACCAATTATCCATTCGCTCTCCGGTTTTCATTGGGCTGGCGACTCTTGCTATGGCCGGGTGCAGCGGTGCGGATAGACCAAATGCAGCGCCGGTCGCGAAGCCTAAATCAACCACCCGGCTCCCGACCGAAGCCGACATGATAGGAGTCTGGAAGGGGGCCAGGACGGTCAATCCGCAAGGAGAATTTCTAATTCCCGCTGTGATTGATCAGTTCCGAACAGAGACAATAGAATTCAAGCCCGATCACACTGAAGTGAGCCATGAAACGGTCAGCGATCCCAAGGGAAATTGGTCGCTAGACAGTTCTGGTACCTGGTCATTGGACGGTTCCACAGTCGTCTACACGCTTCCTGCGGTGATGAAACTTCCGCCCATAGTAACTCCTCTAAAATGGCAAAACGGCACGCTTACCGAAATGCGAGGAACCGTTCAATTCATTTTCGAGAGGCAGCCCGACAAGCCTGGCACAAAATAATTTTCATCGTTTTTGGTCAGAACTTTTAGTTTTTGAGCAACCGCGATTGTTCCGCCAAACCGGGCCCGGATGAGAAGACCGTGCCCGCGCCGCTTTGCGCATCGACGCCGAAGCGCACCAATCGGCGGACGATGCAAACGCTTCTTAGTTGTTGTCACGTGCGTGGCCGATGCGACTACTCGCTGCTGGCCAAGCCAAAAGTGGGCACTCATGCGGTTTGAGACGAGGGCTAAGCAATAGAACTCAATTAATCCTAAAATCCGGGATTATTTTGACAGCATTGTATTCAGCATTACGATTTCAACTGGCTACGTCACATACTTGTTCTTGCATTTTGGTTAGTTAATAATCAACTTCTCTCATGTATCTAACAGACCGCTAAGCCGATCCTGTATAGTCAGTACGCAACATGCGATGGCACGCAACAGTGATCAAGCGGTTCAATCAATCCTATCCTTCGTCAGCTTGCACCGCTCAGGTCGTCACGGATGCAGGCATTGGCTATTTGAAGGCTTTAGAAAGTCCAGAGGGCCGACATATTCTCGCGTGTGAATTTGTCGGTACATGTTTAGCTGAGTGGTTTCACCTGCCAACATTTGATCACACAGTAATCGAAGTTGATGCTGAGGTAATTGAAATCCCATTTTTTGATCGTAACAACAAACAAGTTGGAAAAGCGAGTAACGGTCCAGCTTTCATTACGCGAGGAGAAGCGGGAGATAGTTGGAGTGGTAAAGCAGAGCAACTTAAAAAACTTGCGAATCCTCACGACATTAGCCGCCTTGTGGTTTTCGACACTTGGACACTTAACTGTGATCGTTATTGTGAGCGACCACTAGGCCAAGAAGGCAAGCCACGGGTAAATCGAAACAATGTTTTTCTTAGTGAAGAGGCTCCAAGCGGCCAATTCATGTTGAAGGCAATGGATCATACCCATTGTTTCACATGTGGTGGGGAATTGACGACAAGGTTGCGTCGCGATGATAAGATAAAAGAGCCGAGAGTTTTTGGACTGTTTCCGGAGTTCCGCCAATTTCTTGATCAAGATGCTGTCCAGCATGCAGTGCCAGCACTTCAAAAATTCAATCAAACAGTGATTCAAGAGATTACTGGAAGAATTCCGGACAAATGGGAAGTTAGTGCAGCCATTCGTAAAGCGCTCGACGACCTAGTTGTGGGACGAGCGGCGTTTGTTGCTGAAACAATATTCGCTAAGCTTTGGCCTCAAGCGGATCTTGGCTTTGGCGACGTTCAAACAGATGTAGATAGTAATGATGCAACCCACTAAAGGCTATTACTCGCTGATCCAATACTGCCCAGATGCTGGCCGGTTAGAGGCGGCTAACGTGGGAGTACTGTTGTTTTGTCCAGAACAATCGTTCCTTCAAGCGAAAACGGTTTTGAGCAATCGTAGAATTATTAAATTCTTTGGAACAGAAGGTCATGACTGGGCGCGTATCAACTCGTTCAAACGTGGATTAGAGGAACGGCTTAAGGTCGAATTCGGCGAAATCAATTCTCTTGAAAGCCTTGAGCAATTCATTGCATTGCGTGCAAACTACTTACAAATAACACCGCCGCGCTCGATGCAGGTGACAAATCCCATAAAAGATCTTGAGGCGTTGTTCATTGAAATAATTGGTGAGGAGGCGCCGAAGCACACCTCAACAAAAACATTGAAGCGACTCTTAAAGGAAAAGATAGTTAATGCCGGTTTAGAGGAGAAGGTTCGCTCTGACTTTGAAGTTGAAGTACCCATTACAAGAAAGAAACTTGAAATTCCCGTCGGCTTCCAAAACGGCCGATTCAATTTGGTAAATCCAGTTCGATTTGAAACTGAGGAACCCCAACAGGCATTTAATACAGCTTGCCGTTACGCAGTAGAGGGAGAATCTCTTTTCAATCATGCACATCCGTCTCTCGGAGAACTACAGTTAGTGGTCGTCGGAAAATTTCGCGCCAACGATAAAGAATCGCCCGCGATGGTCAAAAAAGTTCTTACCGATCACCACGTTAAATTATATCGATTTTCGAAACTGCTTGACCTTATTGATGAAATCAGGCGAACGGCGAAAACCTTACCGAGGTAATGCCACTTCGGTCGTTGTGTATTTCTACTTCGCGGCCTCTGCGGTTCATTCATCTACTGCGCATTCTTATCGCAGTTCAATACGCATCACCGTGCTTGAGGAATCATTATTATGGCGACTTACGACTTTACCTTGATCTTGAGTAGTCCCAGCGAGCTAATGGAAGAAATGGCGAAGAAGCTGTTTGCGGCGGGCTGCGATGATGGGACGCTCAGCTCGTGTGAAGGATTACTGTTGATCGATTTCAGCCGGGAATCATCGGATTTAGAAACTTCGATTCGCTCGGCCATTGCCGATGCTGTTACGGCCGGTTGTGTGGTCGACCGAGTCCAAATTTTAGCCAAAGAGGTCACGTAACAAGTTACGGCAGGGTACCGCAAACCGGAATTTGCGGGCCAAGCTGCCTGCAGGCAGTTCATGAAAACTTAGTTTGCTGGTCCGATTGTGATCACGCCGAATGGAGCGGAGCTATCACCTTCGGCAGGAAGTGTCGCCGGGATAAAGAACTGGCTCGTCTTGGGATTATTGGCAATGGTCCGGCCCGACTTGAGCGTGGGCAGCGTCTGTACGACGGAGAATTTTCCAGGTGAATCTTCGTGCACGACCGTCACGGTGCCATCGGCCCCGTTGGCGCAAACTGCCACGCCAAGTTTTGGATCGAACTCACAGCCATCCACACCCCGACCGATCGGAACCGTTCCCAGCAGCTTGCCCGTTTGGCTGTCGACCATGGCCATTTTCTGATTTCCGCCGGTCGAAAATAACCGATGTCGCCGGGCATCGAGCGCCAAGCCCGTGGGGTGTTCCGCCGGCGCCACCGGCCAATGATCGGTCAACTTCAATGCCGTGGTATCGATCACCTCGATTTCACTTTTGTCTTCATTATTAATAAACACGTGGCCGGCATCATCGGCCACACCGAATTCCAGTTTTCCACCGCAGGGAATGGAAACGCTCGGCGCGCTGGGATTCGCCGGATCGATCACCAGGGCATCTCCGCCGCCACACGAAACAAACACTTTTTTGCTGGCGGGATCGTAAAGGATGGCATCCGGATTTTGTCCGCCACTGGGCTGGGTCTTGATTCGATCGAGCACTTTGAGCGTCTTGAGATTGAACATCACGACGGCATTTTCGCGGCCGCTGGTAACAAACCCTAAATTCCTATCCGCCACCACGGCCGTTCCATGGGCTCCTTGCAACTGGTCGATGTCGCCGACGACGGTTCCCGTTTCACAATCGATGACCTGCAGATGAGTGCTGCGCGTCACATACAAACGATTGGCATCCGGGTCGACCAGGACGCAATCCCACCGACCGCTGCCGCCGATCTTCAGCGTTTTCAACACTTTTAACTCCGGCACATTTGTTTGCGCGTGTGCGGGCCAAGGCTGAGTAAGAAGCACGGCCAATCCACATGCCATAGTGACCAAGCAGCGAGGCAATCGCGCCATGTTAGAACTCCTACAAGGTAAGAACTGAGATTGCTGTAGCGTTTTTCTGCGGGCGATGTGATGAATCGTCAGCCCGCCTAAACGGCAAACATGCCGCCGCCGCGGTCGCAAGTCGGCTGCAATGTTGCGGAATCCGGCTGGCAATGTTCACGTTTCAATCACTCCGGGATTGGTGCGCGGGGTCAGTTTTGTTCCCCCATCATACCCGATGCGGATGGTTGGGGAACTATGGTGATGCAAACCGGGTCGTCGCCTAATTTGGCCACTCCGCGATGTAGCGACGGCTGTCCGCGGCCATTTTTGTTCGAGAAAGCAGAAGGTGTCTGGGACAGACGCCGCTACATTTCTTCAAATTAGGCGATGATCGCAAACCGGCGGCGTGCGAGAAACCCAAGGTGCTGACGCTTAAAGTTACAGCGAGTACGGCGACAGCACGCTTTCCCGGCTTAGCAAATGTCGCCAGTTTCGATTGACCTGCACTTTCGGTTCATGTATTTCCCGTGGGTAGAGTTTGCAGCAGGCGGCGACGAGCTGCAATGCGGCTAAAACGTATCGGCTGTGCGGCGGTCGCTTTCATCGATTGACACCTATGAAGAATGCGGGGAACAAAACTGTGAGTAATTGGCGACTTAGATTTTTTGCCAGTAGCAAGCCTTCGGCAGCGAGCAAAACTTGCTGTTTGATAATTGCGACGTATCTGGGCATCTTGCTGGTGGGCCTGGGCATGCCGCAAAAATCGCGCGGGGACGATCCGAAATGGTTGGTCGATTTTGGCAGCGATCTGCGCGCCTGCGTGCCGGACGGTGCGAATTTGCTGTCTCCGGAAACCCAGGCCGATTCCCAACCGCCGTTTGCCGAAGTGCGACAACTGGCCGACGAGCTTACCAGGGGGCACATTTCCGCAGCGGGGCACATTTTCGCCCCAGCGCCAATGATTCTGGGGCCAATGATTGTGGGACCGACGGTTGTGGGGCCGACGATTGCGGCACCACAATCAGCCGGAGTGGGGCCGTTAGCGGCCGGGTCCAGTGCAATCGCTCCGGCATTCAACTCATGGGGCACAGTCCGCTCGCCAAACGTCCAGCCGCCGGCGATTTTCACTGCCTGGCCTGAAAATCTCCAACCCATCGCCAAGCGACCGGCCGCCTCGTCTCAAGCCGAGTTGTTGCCGGGCGTTGTCAGTCAGGCTGCATATTTTCCTTCCGTGAGCAGCACCGGCGATGGCATGGCTGCTGGGCCATTGCCCGGGACAAAACTCGTTTCGCTCGATCCGCCGGCAGGTTCGTCGGGAATTTCAACGTCGGCTTTTTCTCAACTGAACCACTATTTGTCGGATTCGAATAAACCGCAATCGTTGACCGCCACCAGCGCAGTTCTCCCGCAGCTTTCTGTCGATACCAGCACCGTCACCATGGTCGACGACGATACGGTGAAAAATGCCGTGGGCGACCCATCGGGATTGTTTTCCGCCGCGCGGCTGGCTTGGAATTTTGAGAACTTGCGGTTGGAATCAGGCATCGGATTTTCTTGGAACACGTGGCTCGATCGGAGCAAGCCGTTCTTCGATGTCAGCAACCGCGAAAACGTGGTCTGGAATTTGAGCTTGCTGTATTACCCGATGGGCGACATTCCGTGGCGTCCATTTGTGCTGCTGGGCACCGGCATCACCCAACTCAACACGCTGAACAACAGCGGCCAAGAAAATTCCGCGACCGTGTACACGGGCATTTCGCACAGAAATTAACCCGGGGAATTCTGTTCGCTGGGGAGTCGCCTTGGACTATGCCCCAACCACCCCGCTGGCAGGCAGGGAATGAACTAGGATTTTTTGCCGGCGTCGAGAACGGCTTTGATTTCGTCGGCCGACATGCCGTGTTCCAGCATGTTTTGCTTGAGCTTGGTTTGGTTGTTCGATTTGATGACCTTCACCACGCAGCCGCCGACGATGGCCGTCAGGGCGATGAAGAATGCGGCCAAGATCATGATCATCATGCCCAGATCTTCGCCGTTCAATTTAGAAAAAATTTCGTGCATGGCTGCGTCCGATTAGGGGTTTTTTGGTGGATGGCGTGCCTCGTTTTCAGTAATTCGCTGCACGGGCTCAATTATTGCCCTCGATTTTGGCATTTGCAACCGCCGCAGCCCGCTCCGCTGGCCAAGTACCAGCGCGACCAACGGTCGCGGCTTTATAGTTATTGTCGGGGGCAACTGCGGTGATTGTTATTCAATGGTCCACAAAATGACGTCGTTTTTGTCTTTGATGAAAATGCGGTTGCGGGAAACGACAGGGTAGGCGTGCGTTTCGCTGTCGGCCACTTTGTAGTTGGCCAGTGGCTTTAATTCCTTGTCGCTGGGTTCAAACACCATCAGATTGGCCGCCGGCGTCAGGGCCATGAGGACCGGGCCGCAATCGACAATGGAGCCGTAACCGGAGCGGCCGCCGCCCCCTTCCATGCGCGGCGTGGTCCACATGGTTTTGCCGTCGGTGGCGCTGAGGCAGAACAAGTTCTCGGTGGCCGTGAAGCCATACAGCAAGCCATCTTTCAAAACCGGCGTGTCGAATTGCACGGAAATTTCACTGTTACTCCACAACTCGGTGGGCGCAAGCTGGCCGTCTTTCTTTTCGAACTTGACGGCCTTCGTGCCGCGGCCGGAGCCGGAGAAGATGACGATGTTGCTGTCGATGATGGGCGTGGCTGCGTTGTAACCGCCGCGCTGCGCGGAATAGGGAACCGACCAAACCACTTTTTGATCGACCGGGCTGATGGCCACGACGCTTTTTTCGGTGAGCGTGACGACAAACGGCTGGCCTTCCACGGTGAGCATCATGGGCGAGGCGTAGGCAGTGCCATCGCCGGTCCAGCGCCATTTTTCGTCGCCGCTGTTTAAGTCGTAAGAAACAATGGCACCCTTCATTGCGCCGCCCAGTTGGGCCAGGCACTGGCCGTCGGCGATAATGGGCGAAGCGCTGGTGAAGAAGCGCGGCACGTTGCCGGCAAAATCGTTTTTGGCCCACAACTTTTTGCCGCTGGCGGCCTCGTAGCAAATGAGCTCGCCACGCACTCCCAGCGTGATGAGCTTCCCTTCGCCGACGGTGGGCGAGCTTCGCGGCCCGGGGAAGGGAGCCGAGTTGCCGGTGGGAGCCTCGGCCGGGTTTTCGTCGTGCCACAGCACTTCGCCGGTGGCGGCATTCAGACAGCGGATAATTTCGTTGCCGTTCTGGCGCGCGAACACGTACAGCTTATCGCCCACCAGCGCCGGCGTGGCCACGCCATCGCCGACGGTCAACTTCCATTTTTGCGTGAGTTCCTTGGGCCACGTGGCCGGCGCTTGGAAGCCTGTTACTTTGGCATCGCGGTTCGGCCCGCGCCACTGTGGCCAATCTTGGGCCTGCGCCAGCGGGGCGAGCCAAAGAGCGATGGTGGTGGTAACGACGATAACCCAACCCGCGGCGCGTGTCATGAATTCTCCCTTGTTTCGCAGCTTCCAAAATTTCGCAGCTTGAAAAGGTTACATGGTTAGCTGGTAACCACCGTTGCGCCTTTCACAATTTCGTTGGGGTCGGCCAGTCCTACGCCATGCCCGGTGGGAATGTTGAGGGTGCTGTCGGTGGTTTTCAGCGGCGGATCGAACCATTTGCCGTAGGTTTCGACGCCATCTTTGTATTCCTGCCAGGGGCTGATGTTCGGCACGCACGAGCAATAGTGCAGCAGGTACACAAAGCCGAACCCGCCCGACAGGTGCAGCATGATCGGCAGTTTGCACAGTTCCGCCATGCGGGCCACGCGGATGCTGCGAATGAGGCCGCCGTAATAATACACGTCGGGCTGCACCACGTCGGCCACGTGATTTTTAATTTGATCGCGGAACCGCCAGTGGCTCGATTCCTGCTCGCCCAGGGCGATGGGAATGGTCAGCGCATCGGTCACTTGCTTGGTGGCTTCGAAATTATCGAACGGGCAGGGCTCTTCGAAATGAATGCTGCCGATGCCTTCCAGCATGCGGCCCACTTCGATGGCCTGGGGCGGATCGTAGGAGCTGTTGGCGTCGGCCAGGATGGTGAAGCTGTCGCCCAGCGCTTTGCGCGACAGGGGAATGAGCTTGTCGGTGCGGCCGGGCATGGCATCTTCGTTGCGGCTCATGCGGCCGCCCACCCGATATTTGACGGCGTGGGCGCCGGTTTTTTCGATCAGGCTTTTGAGATAATCGATTTCCTGCTCCGGCGTGGTGTCGCGCCGGCCGCTGGCGACGTAAAACTGCACGCTTTTGCGCTGCACGCCGCCGAGCAAATCGCCGATGGGTTTTTTGGCCTGGCGGCCGAGCAAATCGAGGATGGCGAACTCGACCATCGCCACCGGGCACCACAGCGCCAGGCCCTGGAATTTATAGTTGTCGCCGTGGCGGTACACTTGGAACAGGTGTTCCTCCAGCCCGCGAGCATCTTTGCCGAGGAAGCACGGCGCGACCAGCTTGTGAAAAATGGGGGCCAGCACATCCATGCGCCCGTTATCGACCGAAATGCCTTCCGCGCCATCTTTGCTGCGCACGCGGACAAAATAATTTTTGCCTTTGTGCAGCAGTTCGACGGCTTCGATGATGACGGGGTCTTTGAACAGCTCTTGCTGCAGAATTGGTTTCGACGCGGCCTGCTCCAGTGATTCGGAAGAAACGTTGGTGAGCGCGGTTTTATTGTTTTCGGCACGCGAAGTTGCGGCCAGCGACAAACTGCCTACACCGGCAGTCGCTCCGGCGGCGCTGGCCAGAAATTGGCG
>DASRSD010000163.1 GCA_035656635.1 Pirellulales bacterium | reverse complement strand
AATTGACATAGCTTAGGTCTTCCATAAACTACATGTGGGTCAAAGGCATGTATTCCTGCGAAACACTGTGCTTTATGCCACGTTCAAATTTAATTGTTTTTTTGACTCAAGTGCGTCGACTGTCGTGCCAAACCTCATGCGTAACTCATGAGCCTGTGCCAAGGGCCAATTGCCGCAGTTTTGTATTGTTAGCTCGGGACAACAACCATGGATCCAATTTCGGCAGGTGCTTGTCCACTCCGCGCGGATACGGTTCATAGCATCCGTGGCAACCTCCGCAGATCCGTTAATTAGAATTAGCCATCGACCTGCCGATTTCATCCACGTGACATCTTGCGTCCGCACCGTACGTTGCAGGAACTCGTCGACTACGGGTAGGACGGACGGGTCGAACTCATTTTTCAAGCGCGCTTGCAATAAACCAATCGAATCAGTGCTGGATCGCACTTGCAATCCAGGAAAATAACAATCGAACACCGCCAGAGAATTCGCCTGCGGCAGGCTGAACGCAAACGTGCTTCCTTTTCCAAGACTGCTTTCGACTGATATCTCGCCCAGGTTCAGACAAACAAACTCTTTTACAATCGCTAAACCTAGCCCCACTCCTTTCGTACTAGATGCGATTTCGTGATTAAGCTGTGTAAAGCGATCGAAGATTAATTGCAACTTATCTTGTTCAATACCGTGCCCATTGTCGGTGACCCCAATCTTCAGTTGCGAGTTGTCGGCCACATGTGCCCAGAGCCTCACACAACCACCAGGACTGGTAAATTTAATCGAGTTGAGAACGAGGTTGGTAATAATTTGTCCCACTTTACCAGCATCACAGAAGGCGGCGGGCAAATTATCGAAGTTGTCGATTTCCAAACGAACTTCACCTCGAGCGGCTCGACGTTCCAGCATCGGTCGGATATGAAGAACGATTTCGGCCAACCGTGTTGGTCGCCGCCACATGCTTAGGATGCCTGCCTTTAACCGGCTGACATCCATCATGTCGTTGACCATGCATGCCAAGTCGTCAGCCCGGTCGGAAATAACTTGCGCAGAGCGTCGTTGTTCATGATTCATTGGACCGCAGATGCCATCGAGCAGTAGCGACGAGAATTCCTTGATAACTGTCAACGGCGTGCGAAATTCATGTGAGAGGTTGTCAACAAATTGGTGGGCAGTATCGCACAATTCCACCAAGCGTTCGTTCTTTTCGAAAAGTAATTTATTGGCGCCGCGCAGCGAGGTGATCAATCGTTGACGCTCAATCGCGTGCCGGATGCCGCGCACTAGCGCACCATTGTCGGTGCCTTTTACCAAATAATCTTGCGCCCCATTGTGAAGTGATTCGATGGCAGTTTGTTCATCGGCCAAACCGGTCAAAACTACGACGGGAATGTCGGGTAACTCGCGGCGCATCATCATTAACGATTCTAGTCCTTCGCTATCCGGCAGAAATAAATCTAGCAACACGACATCGACCGTGTTTTTTTTGAGGCAGTCGAGTCCATCCGACAGCGTCGGCGCCGGCAGTATTTTGAATGGTCCGCGCTCGGATTCGTTCAGTGCGGAGGTGATCAGTAACACGTCCTCCGCGTCATCTTCGACCATTAAAACAGTAACAGCTATATCATTGGCACAGTCCATCTCTTGCCCCTTTACCGCTGGTTCATCAAACTTATCTCTACTGCTGGTGTGCAGCATGAATGCCAATCATCGGATACGCAAAACCGAGACTCACGCACATTTGCTTCCGCAAAACCCTAGCCCCCTAAGCGTCTCGAAGGCGCTTAGCCAGGTCGCACTACCCAAGATTGCGGAGAACCGCAACCATTGCGTTCATAAAGAATTCGGCATAAATTTGCGGTGTTTACTTCCATCCACCAACTTCCTTGCGGACCCTGTATTATGCGTCGAGTATTGTTAACCGATTATGCATGGTCAGACTTAGATATCGAACGTGGTATTTTGAATGCAGTCGATGCAGAGTTAATTGTTGCCCAGCGGAAAGATGAGGAGGCACTCGCTCGCTTAGCGGTTGATTGTGACGCCATTATGACCAACTGGGCCAGAGTGTCAGAATCAGTAATTGCCGCCGCCGAACGATGCAAGATTGTTGCTCGCTTGGGCATAGGATTGGACAATATCGACGTACCCGCGGCCACTCGTCGCGGCATTGTAGTAACCAATGTGCCAGATTATTGCGTGGTTGAGGTAGCGGAACACGCTCTAGCGCTTCTTCTGTCGTTGTCGCGGAAAGCCGCATTCTATCACTACGAAACTAAGCAGGGGCGTTACAATTTACAGGCCGGTCCCGCTTTACGTCGAATCGAAGGTCAGACGCTAGGCATTATTGGCTTCGGAAATATTGGCCGGCGATTGGCGGAGAAGGCCATTGGTCTGAAATTGAATGTATTAGCAACAGGTCGTGCGCGAAAGAGCCAGCACGAATTGCCGACTGGCGTTAACTGGTGCGAACTCGACCAATTGTTGCAGATCAGCGATTACATCAGCCTCCATGTGCCTTTAACACCTGAGACCAAGCGCATGATTAGTGCGCCTCGTTTGGCGCGGATGAAACCGTCGGCCTATTTAATCAATACGTCTCGTGGTGGTTTAATCGATCATGCCGCTTTGGCCGCGGCTTTGGAGGCTGGCCAATTAGCGGGTGCGGCGCTTGACGTGCAGGATCCCGAACCACCAGATCTTACGCAGCCCCCATTTAACGATCCGTGCGTCATTGTTACGCCGCATGCGGCGTTTGTATCCGTCGAGTCGCTGGAAAATCTACGGTCCCGTACGGCACAACAAGTTGCCACGCGTTTGCAAGGAAGTGTACCGGAAAACGTAGTGAATCCGGAAGTGTTGAATACTGCCAAGTGAATTACCTTCGACACATGCAGAGCCCGCTGGCTAGCAGCTGTTTCTCAGACGCAACCTGCGATTACAAAAGTTCCAACCATTAAGTTAACTCCTCTAAGATGCATCGTACCGCGTTTGCAGAAACAGTTGCCGGCAGCGATGCGGTGCCATGTGGCTCGTTCACGACTTGGGAAATGTCCAGTGGCAGATGAATAAACGCAGACCGAGTTGGAAGCGACATTTTGCAGGCGAGATAATGTGACCAATACAGTGTTGCATTGCAAAGGTAAGTTCCCGCATGATAGGAAACCTGAGCCGGAATGCCGCCGCGCCGCAATTTCACTGCCCATTCCGAAAGTGGCAACTCACTAAGGTAGGCTACGGGCCCATCGTCGGTTAGTGCGCGGTATTGATCGGGGGATTGGCTGCTGGAGCCGCCGATGTTTAGCCCGATCGCTTCCAGTTGAATTCGAGAACTTCCAGGAGCCTGCCCCAAGTGCAAAACGTAAGCGAATTTGCTTGATAAATCGGCTGCCAACTGCTCTTTCATTGCCAAGAAATCGATGGGATATAACCGTGTGGTAATTTGGGGATGATCCGGCAAATGCTGAGTGAGATGTACAAGTGCAAGCCAACTGGAGTTCGCTTTCCAGCGGTCATACGGTTCAAATGCAGTGAGTAAAACGCGCGGCATGAGAATAAGTCTGTAGTCAGTTTCATACCGCTGTGCGAGAAACAATTTTGCCGCGCTGTTCAATGGCCTGATTGATCCGCTCGATGTATGTGCTGGAGAGCTTCCAGCCCATGGCGCCCGCGGTTTCGCGAATTTGCACAGGTCGCTTTGCGCCGCATAAGGCACTCGTGATACCGGGCTGGTGAATTGTCCAATTTATCACGATTTGAGGTACACTATGACCGATTTCGGCAGCAATCGATCGAAGCTCATCTAGAAAATCTTGCGTCTTTTCCCATTCCTGTCCTTGATACATGGGATATTTTTTCCGGCCATCCTGTGAATCAAATTGATGATTTCGAGCAAATTTTGCCGTTAACAATCCTTTCATTAGCGGCCAATACACGCATACGGCAACATTGTGTTCAAGGCACCAAGGAAGAATATCGAGTTCAATTTCTCGCTGCAGCATATTGTAACAAGGTTGGTATGCACTTAGAGGGCACACTGCAACGAAGTCGCGCAATTGCTGCAGGCTAGCGTTCGAGATACCGACGCACCGGGTTTTACCTTCTTCCATTAGCCTCCGCAATTCGCCAGCTGATTCGGCTATCGAGACTTGTGGATCGGGTGCGTGCAGATAAAGCAACTCAACCCGGTCAGTGTTCAACCGCCGTAAACTTTCCTCGCATTGTTTCCGAAGTGTAGCAGGCCGCGCGTCGGAAACCCGTTGGCCATTTACATCCCAATGAACTCCACTCTTGGTTGCAATCACAACCTCAGCACGCCGCTCTTTCAGGGCATGAGCCAACAATTTTTCACTTTCTCCTTGCCTACCATAACAATATGCCGTATCGAAGAAATTGATTCCTGCGCCCAAGGCAGCGGCAATGGTCGCCAAACTGTCAGATTCGTTGACGTCCAGCGAGGTCATACCCGCCATTGGCCACGTGCCAAGCGCAACACCGGAGACTTCGATTCCGGTTGTACTCAACGGGCGTAATTGCATTGATAGTAGGCTGGAATAAAAAAGCAGAGTTGAATTGAAAGTGGCCGATCAGTTCGTCTTCCGCAGTCTTCACATCGCGGCACGTCCGCTTAAGCAGCAATCTTCTGCGCAGACATCAGGGCAAGGTCTAAGTTTTCCCAGAGTAGGTCGATCATTCATTTCGGTCATTCGTTCCATAATTAACTCTTGTATCATTTTCACAAATCGTACATCAGTTCCCACTGTTCCAACACGGATCATATTGATCCCCAATTCTTCGGCCGTTGCTTTCGCTTCCAGGTCCAAATCGTAAAGGACCTCAATATGATCGGAAATGAAACCAATGGGAATAACTACAACATCGTGCACACCATCTGCTGCTAGTTTTCGAAGGTGATGGTTGATATCGGGCTCCAACCATGCCTGGGATGATGGACCACTCCGGCTTTGATACACCAAATTCCAATCGTCATGTCCTATTGTCGAAGCCACCAATTGGGAGGCGTCGCGCAACTGCAGTTCATAACTGCAATTCGCGGACATTGCCAGCGGGATACTGTGTGCCGTAAAGACCAAACGGGCGGATCGCCGTCGGCCATCTTTTTCTGGAATTTGCTTCAAACCCATTGCAGCGCGCTGAATCATTGGTTCAATAAAGCCAGGATGATTGAAATACGTCCGGAGCTTATGCACCCGCGGTGCATCAGCACCGAGCTCAGCCTGTGCGGCGGCAATGTTCTTGAGGTATTGACGGCAGCTGGAATACGAACTGAATGCCGAGGTAAAAAACCCCAGTGCGTGGCGCACCCCATCGGCGCGCATTTGACGCAAGATATCGGCCAAAAAGGGATGCCAGTTGCGATTGCCCAAATAAACCTGCAGATGAATATCGTGTCGCTGCAATTCCGTTTGGAGTGCGGCCGCCAGCTCTCTGTTTTGCGCATTCAGGGGACTGACGCCTCCAAAATATTCGTAATGCTTCGCCACCTCAAGCAGTCGTTCTCGCGGAACATTGCGGCCCCGCAACACGTTTTCTAAAAAAGGGATGACGTCTTGAGAAGCTTCGGGGCCGCCAAATGAGACAATCAATACTGCCTCGTAATTTGGCGCGGTTCTGCCGATGCCACTGAGGACAGGCTCGGCGTCTGCGTTGGACTTGGTTTCCGAAGACAACATCAAATTGCCGCTGATTCTGCTCCGCAAGCCACGGGATTTGGAGTCCTCACCATTGGAACCGAGGATATTATACACAATCTGACAGCGAGCGTACGGAGGCTTGGCGCTTGCTGGATTTTGTGATTAACACCGAGATAATTCGGCGGAGACGAGTCGGTTAAATGGCTTCCGTGTTAGGCATGAAACCCAGTACTCGCAATTCCTCGATGAATTGCTGAGTCTGGTTTATGGATTGGCCAGTTACCGGTTAGCTCCGTTCGTCGACGAAGAGCGGCGCACTCGCAGCGGTGTTGTCGACGCAGGTGTGGATTGAAGCCGTTAGTGCGCGCTGCAGCACCTTGCAATTACATTCAGGCATCCACCAACCAATAAGAAAACCAAGCGTGCGGGAACAGGTTTAGAAGCGCAACTGTTGAACACGCAGGACGTGAGCTATCTTAAGAGTAAACGAAAGATGAAACCTCATGTCCAAATTTCAGACATGAAGGAACTAACGAGCCTTAGCCTGTTGGTCATTTGATGCACTACCGCTCGTGGGGACAGCAACAATTCCATACATGTTGATGTCGACAGTGGTTGATTCCGTCGGTCCTAATTTAACCGAACAGGGCCCCTTCACGTCACGCACCCAGATTGACGAAACATTATCAACACTAACCCCTGGCCCAACGCCTGGATGATGATTCGTGTACCACACTCCGTGGACATAAAAAGGGCCTTCATCGACACCGATTTCGTCTCCTGTATTGCGAAAATTATCCGTTAGCCATTGTGGCGGCGGGATACGTTTGTCGAATAGCACATACAATTTTGCGGCACGATTGAGCGTTACTGAAATCTCAATATCGTGGTTTACTTTATCGTTATTAAATGTTTTGACATAGTCGCCACCCAGCAAGTAAGCCGGCATCCCTCTGGTCGTAACGCCATTCCATTCGTGCGCTTCACGATCGGCAAACGCCTTGACGTCTTCTCTCATTGCGCCTGGCACAATCTCATAATAGTTCCAAGCATCACGCAGGATGTTGTCACGGACAGCGGTAATAACCGGCGGTCGCCGCAAAGAATCCCTTGAGGGTGAATCAGAATAGCGCTCATCGGTAATTGCGACAATTCGGCTTGCTGTTCCAAGAGCGTCCAAGTGCATCCCTTCGCCAATACGGAGTCGTTGCCGCCGAGCGATTCCTTCTTCTTGATTAACGTAATCTAGGTTGACTTCTCCTTTAAAGACCACAACATCGGTTGCGCCCACCTCAGTGACCTGAATGCCAAATTCGGTGCCTAAATCAATGACCGTGGCTCGCGGCGTCAGCACGGAAAAGCCTTCTGCTCCTTCAGCCACTCGCGTTGTTACAGTACCTAACAGTACTCTGGCACGCATATTGGAAATTACTTGAAACAATGCCGGAGCATGCAAAGTGACTACGGTGCCATTGGTGAAGGTAAGTTTCATCATTCCCTTAGTCGCGCGAATCGTTTCCCCACTGCAAATGCTTTGGGGAGGTTCGCTTTGCGTTTGGCTGCCTTGGTCCAGAAACCATTGGCAGTCTTCAGAGTGATCGGTCACTCGTGCCAGGACGATCGGAGGCCGATCTGATTCAAGAGTTGGACTCGCCAAATGGGCTTTTTCAGCAGCAAGTTGACTGGCACTAGGCCGGGGTGCATCTTCGCGCGTCCTTTCTACAAAATTCCAGCCAAACACTCCAATCAGCAACAAGGCAGCCCATCCCCAGCGCCAGCGATAAATTCGGCTGGAAGAGAGCATATACTTTCGCAACAACGCCGGCGATTCTGACGGCAGAGTAGAATCGGAGCAGTCGGTGATTTTCAGCGGTAAAGAAGTAAACGTTTCCAAATACTCTTTTGCTTTGGCATGTCCTTGCATATGTGCGTGAATCTGCATAAAGGCAAGGAATATTTCCCGCGCAGAGTCACTCGTAGAAAGCGATGCCTGCAACTGTTGCAGGTCGGCTTCGTTGATTACGCCGTCACACCACGCGGAAATTAATTGGCGAAGCTTCGCACCGTCAAGATTAGCCGATGATAGCGAGGAATTCGTCGACATGACCGTTCCAATCTGCCTAAATAGACGGGTGCGATTCTTGCGCAATCGCACTTTGCACGCAACGGAACAAGGTTTCTCGGATCCTCGACAACGAGCTATAAATCGTACTCAGTGGCTTGCCCAATTGTTGAGCGATTTGCGCGGTGGTTACATCGGAGCGATAGCGAGCATCCAGCAACCATCGATCTTTGGCAGAAAGTTTTTGCAAGCATCCGCTCAAGGCGATCTCACGCCGATCCCAATCTTCAACGTGCTTAATATAGTCGGCGGCGAGGGTATTTAAGAGTGCTTCGTCAAATAACAACTTGTCGGTTGCAGCTTTACGGCGAAAACGAAGTACCTCGATCAAGGCCATACCGCATGCCCAGCGGAAAAAATCCCTATTAGAATCGTACGCTTTTCGATTTTTCCAAAGGGCCATGCTAGCTTCTTGCAGTAAATCGTCGGCTGCCCCGCTGTCGCGGACAAGCGTTGCGATGTAGGAGCGCAGCCGAACCTGGTTTTTTGCCAGAAGTTCAACAAATGCGTCATCCGGGTTGGTATAGCGACTCGCGTCCATTCTGTAATCTCAATCGCATCGAGTATAAACCACCGCCTATTTATCCGCCGCATGGGGTAAGAGTTACGAAAAAAATCACAAAGAATCTCGAAATTCTTTCAGGCAAACATTGGTTTTTAACCCAATCATATTTTGACCTTCGGGCATTCAAAGGCAGGTCTATTTGCGCTGATCTTTGATTGTAAGCCGGGATAACTGGCGAGATCGAAGAACGCCGCAAACGGCCTTCCTATGGCAATAGGTCCTTATCTTCTGCAGATACCGCACGAATCGAGGCTGGTTTGAAGCAGGCTTGTGGCAAATTATTTGCATCCGGAGGATTTTTTTTCGTAATTGGCCGTCTCTATTGCGGAATTTAGTATGCCGGATTGATTTTGGGGATGCTAATCACTCGTAATCGCAACATCTAAGAAGCGGTAAACTCGGGGAGGGATTTAGAAATGCTACGTGCTATCTTTGTGCGCGCATCGGGGTTGAAGGCCAATTTTGTAAAAGCAACTTTGGGGACCGCATTGCTCGGCTGGCTGCTCTTAGCCGCGACCACCGCCTTCGCTGCAACCGAGACCTGGGGACCGGGCGTGTCAGGCTTTGAATGGGGAACCAGTGGCAACTGGACTGGCGGAAATGCCGTGCCCGCTACCGGCGATACGCTGATATTCGATAGCACCGGCAATAGCAGTTCCCCCAGCGATGATAACCTTGGCAATGCTTTTTCGATTGCCACGCTGAACTTTGTCAATGGTGCAAACGCCTATACGCTAACCAGCAATTCTGGGGCAAATGACCAATCCTTGGCGCTGACGAGTTCTCTTATCGATCAGGCAAGTGGCCAAACGGAAACATTCAATTTTGCAATTACCGGCACCGGTACGCTGTTCATGGGCGGCCCAACATCATCGCCAGACGGCAATGGCGGCGCAACGCTGGTGCTTAATGCCAACGCAGGATTTGCCGCACTTACTTCCAGTATCAACAATGCTACGGGGGATACGCTCCAACTTGGCAACAACAGCACGCTGACGGTCAATGGCAACATTCTGGTGGGCGGCTACAACCCGACCGCCGCCTCAACCAGCAAGCTGACCATTGCTGGAACCACTCTTGGGACAGGTAGCCTGACAGATACCGGAACTACAAATACTTTAGTAATCGGTGGCGTTACAAATGCGCCTGGGTCGGCGCTTACCGCAACGTTGGATTTATCCGGCCTGAATACCTTTTCGTTTACTGGCCAGGAAGCTGACATTGGCGGCAACCAGTCCACTTCAACGACAACCCCCACGGGAAATCGCGTTGTCGCCACTATGACATTGGCTGCCGCGACGAATACCATCAAGGTGACTTCAACCACAGCCGGCGTAAGCGTCGGCGGCGGAAGCCCGAGTAATGGAGGAACTGCTGTTCTTAACCTAAGTGGGACCGGGACCAACACGATTTGGACTCCCACGTTGTTCATTGGAACAGTGAAGTCGAACGGCACGGTGCAGTTTGGCAGCGGATCGGGTGGGTCATTTACTCTCCGAAATGCCGCAGGCACTGGACGGGCAGCCATCGTCGTTGGCTCGCATACCGGAGCTGGCACCTTGTCCGCGCACGGAACATTAAACCTGAACGGTCACTCGCTGGATGTGATGGCGAGCACCCTGACCGTGGGCGCGGATACTGCGGCCAGTACCGCCGGTACTGTCTCGAGTTCCGTATCGTTCGACACAGGGACGTTCGACGTTACTTCAATCATCCTGGGGCAAAGAACGGGGGCCGCCCTGGGAACTACCACCGGCACGTTGACGATGGGCGGCGGAATCCTCAACGTGAACTCGGCTGGAGGCGGCTCGTTTGTCCTGGGCAGCAATGGTTCTTCAGGCACCGGCAGCACGACGGGGGTTTTTAATCTCAGCGTTGGTACCGCAAATATCCTCACTAACATCACTGTGGGCCCCACCGGCAGTGGAACTACTGGAAATATCAATTTCAGTAGCGGCACTTTGAATATGGGTAGCGGCGCGGTGGCCACCAATTTCGCGATTGGCACTGCCGCTATTCCGGTTTCCAATTTCAATATGCCCACATCCGGCAACACCGGAACAATTCAGAACCTCGGCGGCGGTGGCATCTTTGCCAACGGCGGAAGCGGCAGCACAAGCGGTCTTGGCGGACTGACGATGGGCGATTCTGGAACGCTGATCCTGAGCGGTAACAACACCTATACCGGCACGACAAATGTGAATAACGGCATCGTGCAGTTTGGCAGTACGACGCCAGCGGTGAACAGTACCATCAATATGAATGGCGGCAACGTGGCCTTCAGCCCAGTTGCACTCAACACCTATCAGATCGGCGGCCTAGGGGGTAGCGGCGGGATCACGCTGACAGACACCGGAGGCATTAATGGTGTCACTCTCAACATCGGAACGGCGGGTGGAAGTTATTCCGGATCGCTCACAGGCAACGGCGGCCTGAAAATGGCAGGCACCAACGGAACCACCGTGCAAACACTCAGCGGAATTAATAGCTACAAAGGCAACACCACCATTACCTCTGGAACTTTGCAGCTTTCCGGCGCCCAGCTTTACAACGGAGTTTCTTCGCCCGGCACAGTGTTAGTAAATGGCGGTACACTCGCAGGTTCTGGCACCATCAGCTCTGCAGTGAGTTTGACCTCTGGCACGATTGCTCCCGATGCGTTTTCGCCTCTGAATGTCAACAGCTTAAATATGAACGGTACTGGCGGTTTGTTGTTTACTTTGAATGGCGGCAGCCTAAGCGAAATTGTGGTTGGCGGAAATGCAACACTCACATCGGGCTCGCTAGCATTTGCACTTTCGGGTATTCCCAGCCCGAGTGCTTCTCCGTACACAATTTTGGACGATAGTGCAGGAACCTTGAGCAATTCGTTGGTCTTCAGTAATCCATATATCGTGTCTGGAACGCAGTTCACGGTGTCCAAAGTCGGCAACACGCTGCAAGTACAAATTCTTAGTCCGAGCAATCTTACATGGGTCGGAAATTTGTCTTCGGGGAAATGGGATGTTAACAATACTCAAAATTGGAACAATGGAACTGGCCCCAGTGTATTCAAACAATTTGATACCGTTACGTTTGATAATAGCGCTAGCCCTTCAAATACGAATGTGAATATTGTTGCTCCGGTCACCCCAAGTGCTTTGTCGAGTATTGTTGTAACCTTTGCCAATGACGTCTCCCATCCCTATGTGATTAGCAGCACAACGGGCAATGGCATCGGTGGAATCGGCGGATTAACTGTTAATAGCAACGATGGCAATGGCACGGTAACGCTCCAGACGGTCAATACCTACTCGGGTAATACAACAGTTCAATCAGGAACGCTAATTCTCAGTTCCGGCGGCTCGATTGCTAGCCCCAACGTCATTGTCAATGGAGGTGGGCTGACGATCAATTCTACAAGCTCTGCTGCCGCCACTGCGATTAACATCAACAATAACGGCGCGGTAAATGTGAATTCTGGTGGTTCGTTGACCGGTGCCGGCCTCACGGTCAACGTAGCCAACTCCAGCGGAACCGGCTTCACTGTCGCTAGCGGCGGAATAATTCCTGTCACGACCAACCTGATTAACAATGGAACCACGACCTTTGGCTCAAGCCAAGCAATCGCCACGCTTAACGGGACAAGTTCCAGTGCGGTGCTAACGCAAACGGGTACGCTAACTGTAAATAATGGTGGAACCTACGCTGGGGCAATCAACCAGAGCGGTTCAGGCGGGTTAACGGTGGCGGGTGGATCGCTTCTCTTGACCGGTCCGTCCAATTATACCGGAGCCACTACAGTTAACCTTAATACCACCCTGCAAATCGACGACGGCACTCTCAATACAGGCAGCTTGAGTTCGAATACAGCTATCACGAACAACGGCACGTTGATTTTCGCCCGCACGGACAGCCCGACGATTGCTAATTCGATCTCTGGCACTGGTCTGCTCGAGGTCAACGCTAACTTTGGCACGACAACGTTATCTGGCAACAATAGTAGCTTTACTGGCACCGCCGGCATTTATTCCGGCACGTTGGTTCAGGGTTCTGCCAATGCCTTGGGCGCCGGGACGGTTGCTCTGTTCGTTGGCCAACCAGAGCCGACTCCTGCCAGCGGGATCAGCACTACCACCGGCAGTTTGACTCTGGCTAATTCCACGGCGGTGGGCAGTTTTTCGGCCCTCAGTGCCAATACCTCCACCACTCCCACCAGTACAGTCACGATTCCCACAGGCACTACGTTAACCGTCAACGGCGCGTTCCTCATTGGTTCTTCCAATTCAAGTGGATTCACCTATGACAATACGACGAATTTTACCGGGAGGGGCTCGTTAGTTGTGTCTGGAACTGGAAACTTTATGGTCGGGCAGCCCAGCAACAACGCCGCTGGCGCTAAAGATACGACGAATTCAGATATGTCGCCACTGACTAGCGTCAGCGTTAACACCACCGGCATTTTTGCAGTTGGTTACGGTTCAAATTCTCGCGGACTATTGAGTTTGGCTGACAACACCACGGCGGGCATGCCTGCCAACTCCATCAACGCCACTGAAATAGACGTCGGCAACAGTCTGTCTGATAACAATGTCGGCCAATCTGTTTTGACGTTAGGCCAAGGAACGAATGTTCTTCAGGCTAATACCATCAACATTGGCCTGGGCAAGACCAGTGGCTCGATAACATGGTCGTCCGGTTCTGGGTCCAGTTCGTCGGTCAGCATCGCCGGCACGGGAGGCGGATCGGCTGCAGCGAACATTATTGTAAGCGGTCAAAACAGCACGACCTCAGCCGGCGGCAATTCAAGCTTATTGCTCGCAGGGCACATCGCTAATGTTCAAGCTGGCTCGTTGGCAATCGGCGAGAATATTGGCAACACCGCCGGCGGCGCGAACGGAACGGTAACATTTGATACCGGTAGTTTCGATGCTGGATCGTTGACGATCGGCG
>DASRSD010000162.1 GCA_035656635.1 Pirellulales bacterium | reverse complement strand
TTTCACTTTATCGAACTGAAAAAATAAATCGTATGGCCACTGCTGCTCACGCCGGCGAACATCACGCCCCACACATCAAGCTGCAATACCAGCCGGGTTTGCCCCTGCCGCTGGGCAAAACCATTGTGTGGCTGTTTTTGTCGACAGAAATTATGTTTTTTGCCGGGCTAATCGGCACGTTTGTGGTGCTGCGGTTTGGAGCTCCGGCGTGGCCGCAAACCCACGAGGTGCACTTGAGCGAGCCGATCGGCGCGTTCAACACCTTCGTGCTGATTTGCTCCAGCGTGACGGTGGTGCTGGCCATGGAAGCTGCCAGGGCCAACAATGTGCGTGCGGCTAAAATGTTTACGCTGATTACGTTCGTGCTGGGATGCGTGTTCCTGGGGGTTAAAGCTTACGAGTACAAGGCAAAATTTGCGCACGGGTTGTATCCCTGGAAGCCCCACAGCCAAATCTACGAAAGGGCGAACTTGGAATACGGCTCGGCGGTGCGCGAGCGGCTGAAAAACTTGAAGGATCAATACAGCGAGGAAACCAACGCTCTGGTCGCAGGCCTGAGCGACAAGCAAAAAAAGCAACTGGACGAACTAGAAAAGAAACCCTGGTCGGACGAAGTGCGGGCCAATTACGAGGCCATTTCGCCGCGGTTGGCGGAATTGAAATTCCGGATGCAAACTTGCAACGATTTATCGACGGATTTGAAGTTGGAAGACCCGACCGTTGATCTGGTGCAGGTGACCAACAAAATTTATCCACCCCCGGACGAAAATGCCTCCGGTCTGCCCTGGGAAAAGGAAGAGCACCCGGGGCTGAACGAGCAATATTCGTGGATTAAGCTGCCGTTTGTCGTTCCCGGCGGCAACCTGTGGGCCAGCACGTATTTTTTGCTGACCGGCTTTCACGCCCTGCACGTGATTGTTGGATTGATTGTATTTGTGATTTTGATGACGATGGAGTTAAACGCCTCGCGAGCGGGATTTCTGGAAAATACCGGCTTGTATTGGCACTTTGTCGACCTGGTGTGGATTTTCCTGTTCCCGCTGTTGTATTTGTTTTGAACTGAGTCAGCAGTTAGCGATTAGCAATTCGCTTTTGGAGTTCGCCGATGTCGGAACATTCATCGCAATCGCACGGACCGGTAGTGGAAACGCACGGCACAGGACCCGCACACGATGTGCAAGGCGCTGGCGCCCACGGGCATGACGACCACGGCGCACACAGCGGCCATGCTGGTCATTCCGGCGGCAACGCCAAATACATTTACGTGTTTATTGCACTGTGTTTTCTGACCACGCTTTCGTTTTGCACCACTTCGAACTGGTGGCGTTCGCATTTCTCCCGTGCCGAGAGCGACATGATGATGATGGCGGTGTCCTGCACCAAAGCGCTGTTGGTGATTTTGTGCTTCATGCATATTTGGTGGGAAGCCAATTGGAAATTTGTGTTGACGATTCCGGCGATGCTGATGTCGATTTTTTTGATTTTGATGCTGGTGCCCGACGTCGGCCTGCGATTGCACCATGCCTCTGAAGAAAAGAAATTTTACTCGGCTGAGCCGCGGCCCGATCAGCCTGCTCCGCGCCCGGCGGAGCATTCGGCGACCGAACCTGAGTCATGAGTAACTTGCCCGCCATTGCTGTCGACGGTGTTAGCCATTTCTACGGCCAGCGGCAGGCCTTGAAAGAAGTGTCGTTTGAAATTGCCCCGGGGGAAGTGTTTGTGTTCCTGGGCCCCAACGGCGGCGGAAAATCGACCTTGTTTCGCCTGCTCTCCACGTTGCTGCCGCTCCAACAGGGGGAAGCCAGCGTTTTAGGCTTCAACCTGCGACGGCAAATCGGCGAAATTCGGGCCCACATTGGCGTGGTGTTTCAATCGCCTAGCGTGGATCGGAAGCTGACCGTCGGCGAAAATTTATTGCATCAAGGGCATTTGTACGGCTTAAGCGGGGCCGATTTGCAGCGTCGCAGCCAAACGCTGCTGGAGCGATTCAAATTGACCGACCGTGTGCGCGATCAGGTCGAAACGCTGTCCGGCGGTTTGCGGCGGCGCGTGGAATTGGCCAAAGGGCTGTTGCATCATCCGCGGCTGTTGTTGCTCGATGAACCGAGCACGGGCTTGGATCCAGCGGCGCGCGGCGACGTGTGGAGTTATTTGCAGCAACTGCGCGAGCAAGATGGCGTTACGGTGGTGCTGACCACGCATTTGCTGGAGGAAGCCGACAAGGCCGATCGGATTGCTATTTTGGATCGCGGTCAATTGGTGGCCCTCGATACGCCTGATGCTTTGCGGTCCACCGTAGGCGGCGATGCCATTACCATTCAAACCGCCACGCCGGAAGTGGTGGCGGCGGGAATCCGCGATCGCTTTGGCCGCACCGCCGGCGTCATCGAAGGAAACGTGCGGCTGGAGCTGCCCGAAGGCCAGGAGTGGATCGCCAAATTGGTCGCAGCGTTTCCGGGGCAAATCAATGCCATTACCTTGGGCAAGCCGACGCTGGAAGACGTGTTCATCGACCGCACGGGACGCCGGCTGGAATCAGTAGACGAAGAAGCGCCGTCTCCGAAAAAGCGTCGGCACTAAAATGAAACGGAACACGGTTGCAGAATCATGAGTGCCATCACCACGCCATTGCCGACATCCGATGCCGATCGGCCAAATGCGCCACCGCTGGCGGTAATTCGACCCCGCCCATGGCTGGCGGCCTGGACGTTGTGTCGCCGCGAATGGGTGCGCTTCATTCGGCAGGGGAATCGGGTGTTTGCGGCGCTGGGGCAGCCAATTATTTTCTGGATTTTGTTCAGCGCATTATTTGGCACCTCGTTTCAAATGAGCGCGGGCGCCGCGGGACAAGCTTCGAGCACTGCTGCGGCATCGGGCCCAGCGGCCCAAGTTCCGGCGGCGGTTTCTTACGCGCAATATTTTTTCCCCGGCACGCTGGTGATGATTATTTTGTTCACGGCCATTTTCGCCACGATTTCGGTGATAGAAGATCGCCGGGAAGGATTTTTGCAATCGGTTTTGGTGGCGCCGGTGCCGCGGTGGTCGGTGGTGACGGGCAAAGTGCTGGGGGGCGCGCTGATTGCATTGGCGCATGCCGCAGTGTTCATGCTGCTATGCTTCACGCTGCAGGTGCCGCTGACGCTGCTGACCGTGCCGGCGGTGCTGGTGCTGCTGTTTGTCATTGGCATCGCGCTGACTTCGCTAGGGCTGGCGATTGCTTGGCCGATGCAATCGACGCAGGGCTTTCACGCCATTATGATGGTGTTTTTACTGCCGATGTGGCTGCTGTCTGGCGCGCTGGCCCCGCCCGGAAATAATTGGATCGGCTGGGTCATTCGCTTCAATCCACTGACCTATTGCCTGGCGCTGCTGCGGCACATTTTATATTGGGGAGCCGATCCGGCAGTGAAAGACACGGTTTTGGCCGGGTTGCCTTCGGCCTGGTTTTGCACGTTGGTCACGCTGGCGTTTGTCGTCGCCATGTTTGGTTTGGCCTGGCGCGTGGCCTCGGTTCGATCGACGGGAGATGCAACATGAAAAGCAAAGCGCTGGTGTTTTGGTTGATGTTGGCCGTGGTAAGTTCGGCAGCGTACGGCTCATGGCTGGCTTGGCGCACCTTTCATGGCGAGGAACCGCGACATGCCAACACGCCGGCTTGGCAAGCAAACTATCCGCCGGCGCCCCCGGCGGGCCCACCGATTAAAGATTTCAAACTGGTGGAGCGCAGCGGCCGCCAGTTCGATTCCAGCGAATTGAAAGGGCATGTGTGGGTTAGCAGCTTTTTCTTTGCCAGTTGCCCCGGTCCTTGCTGGCAGCAAAACCAGGCGTTGAAGGCGGTTTCGGAAGAATTCAAGAATACCGATTTGCGGTTGGTGAGCATTACCTGCGATCCCAAAAATGATTCCCCCGAGGTGCTTTCCCGATATGCCGACCGCCTTTCGGCCGATCCGTTCCGCTGGGTGTTTTTGACCGGCGACTTGGAGTACATCAAACGCATTGGCCACGATGTTTTTCTGCAGTACGTTCAGGAAGGCTCGCACTTGAATCGCGCGCTGGTGATCGATCGTCAGGGCCAAATTCGCAACAGCTTTGATTTGCTGGATGCATCAAAACTCGAGGAATTGAAAACGCTGGTTCGGCAACTGCTAGACGAAAAGCCGGCTGCCGAGGCCAATCCCGCCAGCGACGCGACAGACTCCGCCAGCAATGCCGCACAGGCACCGTGATTCGTCGGTTTAATCCTGCCCAGAATTCACTCGCCCCAAACGCGAAAGTTAGTTGTGCCCCGCGTGATCGAATATTTGCCCACCGTCAACGCTTCGCTCAACGCCACGGCCACCGTGCTGTTGATTGCCGGGTATTGGCTGATCAAGCAGCGGCGGGAAACAGCTCACAAATGGGTGATGCTGGCCGCATTTGGCGTGTCGATGCTGTTTTTGGCGTGCTATCTCACTTACCATGTTCAGGCAGGCCATGTGAAGTTCCTGGGCCCGGAGCCGGTTCGCACGGTGTACCTTGCGATTCTCATCAGCCACGTCATTTTGGCGGCCGCGGTGCCTGTTTTAGCCGGACGAACCATTTACTTGGGCTTGCGCGATCGGCGGGAAGCGCACCGCCGCTGGTCGCAATGGACGTTTCCCATTTGGCTCTATGTTTCGATTACGGGAGTGGTGATTTATTTGATGCTGTATCATCTCTACCCGTCCAGCAGAATCGACGATACAATCAATACGCCTGTAGTTGTGACCGGAGGGTAACCGAACCATGAAACGCACGGCTTCCAGCGCTTTCATCCGTAGATTTTTCGCGCCGCTGCTGATTGCGCTGGTGGGGCTGCTTTCTACGGCCCATACGGCTTGGGCTTGTCCTACGTGTAGCGAAGCCGCGGCGGCCAACGACCCGGAACACGAGCACATGGTGAAGGGATACTTTTACAGCATCTTGTTTATGATGGGGATGCCGTACACCGTGTTCACTTGTTTTTGCGTGTACATGTACTTTGAAGTGAAGAAAGCTCGGGCCCGCAATGCCGCACAAAATTCAGCGGGCGAAGGGGGGCCGAAAAAGCCGCTCGCGCCGGCCGCAGCGGCTGCAGAATTGCCGCGAGCAGAGCCTGTGGAACGCGGCGAGCTGGTCGAAGTTTAGCGTTCCGCGCGCGCAGCGATTGTGCCTCTATCGTTTTCGCTCGGTTGTGCTGGCCGCTGTAATTTTCGCCGGTGGTTCGGGATCAAAGTACATATCGATGGCAATCCAGGCACTGCGGGCATAGCGAAAAAACCAGAGCGGAAACAGCACGCAAAAAGCCAATAGCAACCGCATAATCCAGTCTTGCGGTAAGGCTTCGGTGAAGTACAGCGCAAAATAGGCCCCAGTCACGATGAGCGCCGTCAGGCCGTAGTTCACAAAAATTGAACCCAGCCAGTAACCGGGGCTGCGCTCGAAACGAAAGCCACAACATTCGCACACTTCGTACATGCGGAACCAGCCGCGAAATAATCGGCCTTGGCCGCAGACGGGGCAGCGCAGCCGAGCGGCTCGCCACAGCAGTGTGCCCAACGATCGCCCGGCGGTTCGATTACCTACTGCGGCCGCAGCGATGTTTTCGTCCGGCGGAAGAGGAGTAGAATTCTGCAAGCTCATGGAATGATTTTGTTTAGCACATTATGATGGCAATCCGTCCGTTTGCCACTGCCGCTCCTGAACGATCTGGCGCGAGCGGTGCCGCGCATGACCTGGGTTTAGTATTGTCATCATGGCAAGTATCGGCCGCTTATTGCAAATTGTGGGCTTGGTGCTGCCCCCCGCCTCGATTGTGCTACAGTTGCAGGGGACCATCAGTCTGGGCCAAATGCTGCTGATGCTGGTGTCGTCGGTGTCCGCATTTTGGATTGGCCGCATTTTGGAAGGTTACGGTTGGCAATAGGGTTCGGCATCTTATCATTTGAGTTCACCCTTCGATGCTGTCGCTTTATCCATTGCGATTTGAACCCTTGTTGCGGCGTTACATTTGGGGCGGCCGCAAATTGGGCATGCTGTTGGGCAAGCCGATTGGCGAAGAAAGCGATTACGCCGAAAGCTGGGAAGTGGTCGATCGGGGGGCCGATCAAAGTTGCGTGGCCTTTGGGCCGCTGGCCGGGACTACGCTGGGTGAATTGATGCGCACCGGCGGCGCGGAGCTGCTGGGACTCCATCATCCGCAGGCGGGCTTTCCCTTGCTGTTCAAGTTTCTCGATTGCGAGCGAACCTTGTCGGTGCAAGTGCATCCGACCGATGCCCAGGCGGCCCAATTGCATCCGCCGGATTTAGGCAAAACCGAGGCGTGGGTGGTGTTGGAGGCTGAGCCGGGAAGCGTCATTTACGCGGGGCTGAAGCGCGGGTTCGATCGCGCGGCACTGGAGCGCGAAGTGCAGCGCGGCACCTGCGAATTGTGCTTGCACCGCTTGGAGCCACGGCCGGGCGATTGCTTATTCCTCCCCGCCGGCGCGGTGCACGCCCTGGGCGCTGGTTTGGTGATTGCGGAAATTCAACAATCCAGCGACGCCACGTTTCGCCTGTTCGATTGGAACCGCCTGGACGCCGATGGCCGTCCGCGCCCGTTGCACATTGAACAAGCGCTAGCGGCCATCGATTACTCGTTAGGCCCGCTACATCTTCAGCAACCGCAGCCGACGGAGCAGGCCCACGTGCAGCGATTGGTAGCGTGCGAAAAGTTCGTGCTCGATCGCTGGCGGCTGACGCAACCGCAATCGATTGGCGGCGACGGACGGTTTCATCTGCTAGCGGTGCTGGAAGGCGATCTTCAAATCGCCGGCGATCCTGCGCCGCAGCCGGCCGAACATGGTCAAACTTGGTTGCTGCCGGCCGCACTAGGAAAGTGCGAACTAATTCCCGTGCGGTCCGCCACGCTACTGGATATTTATCTCCCGTAATCGTGCGGTTTTCGATCATGCTGCTGCCACTCGAAATTAGATTTGTGCTATTACAATAGCGGCAAGCCAGCGGGTTGGCGAAAGCCGTGGCAACATGCCAGCAATGCATTCGCAGGCGAATCGATCTGGCCGGCCGCGCGGCGCTGCGTTAGAATTTCGACCCTTCTCTCCCAAAACCACCCCGATTCCGGGAATGAACTATGTTCCGAGGGCGCCATCTTCATATTGCACTGGAGGTCATGCTGGCCAGCGCGCTGACCGGCTGCGCCGGCACGGGGCTGCCGATGTTGTATGATCCGCGGCCGGAATCGCAGAAGCTGGTCGAAGCCAATAAATATGATCCGTATCCCGATCCGACGGTGGGGGGAGATATAACGGGCGCGCGGCCGCGGGGCTTTATCAATCCTCGCCCCGATCCGGATGCCAGCAAACTGCAAACGCATGGACCGTGGCCAGAGGTTTCGCCGCCAGCGTCAGGTTATCCGCCGGCGCAAGTTGTCTATCCCGCGGGTCCTGTGTACGGGCCGGCTGTGTATCCGCCCGCCACCGCGGCGCCGGGCTATCCGCCGCCGGGAGCAGTTTACTTACCGCCGTCCACGGCCACGCCACCGATGGGAACCCCGTCGGCTATTTCGCCGCCATCGACAAGTGGCGCGCTACCATTGGGGTCGATTGCCCCCATGCCGGGAACTTTCAACGCGCCGGCGCCGGTAGCGTATGGCACGGCGATTAAGACTGCGCCGTAAGATTAAATTACAACTTGCCAGGGCGCTGCTTGTTTATGCAACCGCACGGCGGCGCTTCAGGCCGATGCCAATCGCACTTACCGCGCCCAGCAGTCCCAGAACCAATGTCGAGGGCTCGGGCACAGCAGCGGTATTCCCGTGACCTGCGATCAAATAATTCAACAGTCCTTGCACATCGACGTTGGTCACAACGCCATCGCTCGTCAAGTCGCCCACATCTTGCAAATCGGCCACATCGAATCCGGGATGGCCGGCGGTTGCCAGATCGGCGAAATATTGAGTTGGGTTGGTCAAGGCTTCTTCCAGCGAACTAATATCGTTGGAATTGACGTGCCCATCGTCATTCACGTCCCCTTTGAGCAGCGGCGTGGAAGTCGCGGCCGGAATTACCTCGCCGCTGGGCAGTTGCTGGGCGCCGGTGGTATAACCGGTGAAATGGATTTGAGCTAGTTGGGTGGTAAGGCTCCCGCCTGCGCCAATGATTAACGGGGTAATCGCCGGACCGGCCGTTGCACCGCCGGCATTGGGCACCCAATTGCTGATGCGCAAGTAGGGGCCGTTTGGAGCGCTCAACGTGCTCCAGCCTGTCGCTCCGCCGGTGAACGTGAGGCTGCCACCCGTGCCGCCTATGTCGATGGTCGACAACGGCGTGGCCGCGGTGACGGACTGCGCCACCAGCGAAATGGTGTTCAATGTTTGAGCGTGCCCCTGGAGAGCCAAAGTCCCGCCGTTGAGGCTATTGCCGCTGGTATTGCTACCGAAGGTTAATGCCGTGGCTGTGGGAAGCACGCCGTTGGGGTCGATCCGCAGCTTGCTTTGGCCGGCCAGCGTGATGCTAAAGGCACTCCAAGGCGTGCCGGCATTTCCAGCACTAGTGAATTGCTTCATGGCGCCGTTCAGGTCCACCGTCACGTGGTCTTGAATGGTCAGCGGTAAATCTTCATAAATTTCGCCAAACGAGGTATTGCCGTTGACGGTTAAATCGCCGATGCCCTGAATCGTAACGCCGGCGTTGGTGCCCGGGGTTCCTGTAGCGAAAGTCGTGGAGGGATCCCATCCGTTATTGAACGTGGTGTTATTGTTAACGCTAAATCTCACGTTCGGTATATTCGTCGTCGCGCTACTTGCCTTGAACACGTTTACCGAGCCGTCGAACGTGAAATTAGGACCCGACGCAAAAACGGCCGGGTTACTGGAGCCTTCGCCACCAATCGACAGCGTGACAGCGCTGGGAAACTCAATGGTAGTCGCCGGTCCGACCGATGCCGAGTTGTTCACCAACGATCCGGAGTTGAATTCAATGGTGCGGGTGCCGCTGCCGAGACTGTTGTTGTTGAGAATCTTCAGGACCGGGCCGGCGGCGTCGGAGGTTCCAATCGACACGAACACCAGGCCGCTGGCTGACGGTTTTGAACCGTTGCTTCCGGAGTTATCCAGGCCGTTCAGATCCACCTCATCCGTGCCGGAGAACTGCATATTTTCATGTGCGCTGAGATTCCCGTTAATGATCGCCAACCCGGTGCCCGCATCGGTGAACTGGGCGGCGACGTCGCTGGCCACCGACACGGTTCCATTAATGGTCATAGTTCCGATGGAATCCAAGCTTAAGCCGGAACCCATCGAGAGGTTGCCATTGATGACCAATGCGCCCGTCGGGGACGTGACATTGATGGTTCTCGTTCGCTCGATGTCCAAGTCGGAAATGTTTCCAAGGATGGTTGCCGTTCCCGTGGCGTTTCGCGCATTGACGACGGAAGTATTGCTATTTTCCAGGCGCAGCGTTCCCGTGCCATCGGTAATTTTGAGCGTGCCGGTATCATTGAAGGAAACGCCGCTCAGGAAATTGTTATTTCCGCTGGAGGTGTTCAAGACCACGGTTCCCTTGTTGAACAGCGTGAGTTCGGGAGCGTCGTTTGGGTTGCCGCTGTCGGTCGCCAAGTTGCCGGTGATCGTGAATGTTCCGCCGGCGGGAATATCCAATCCGCCATTCTGGCTGGGATTTCCCGTCACGTTGTTGATAAACGTATCGGATTCAGGCGTGGTAATTTGGAGCGTCCCTCCGGACAGGATCAAATTGCCTCCCCCGGAATTCAGATAATTTGTGCCTAATACGGAGAGCTTGGAAATCGAAAGGGTGCCGCTGAACAACGACAGGTTGCCCGAGAAAACTTCCGTGGCGTGGGACGTGGGGTTTTGCGTCGGATCGAGCAACACCGTCCCGGCGCCGGATAACTGCAGGCCAACGGTTCCATCAATCTGCGAATAGATTTTGGCCGTTTGCCCCGCATTATTGACCGCCACGGAATTTCCCAGCACGTTGCTCGATGTATCGAGCGTTATGGTACCGCCGGAAAGAATATAGCTGTCTTTGTTAAAAATCATTCCCCCTTGCACATTGACACCGGCGCCGGCGACCGTGACCGTGCCAGGCGTACCGTCGAATTGTGCCGGAGATGTGGAAGCAGTGCTATAGGTTACGGTGCTGCCGCCGGTCGCGCTAGTGCTCCAGTTGGCACTGGAGCTTTGGTCCCAAACATCCGTGGAACCATGGGCGCCGCCGACACCAGACGTGTTCCCATCCCAGTACAACGGGTTAAGTCCAGTAACAATGAAGTTATCCACGCGGTCCGTGCCGCCGGTGGCGACCACAGGGGGTGTGTTCCCTCCTTCACTCACCGTGGAACTGTCGACGAGGCGGAAATAAATCGTCGATAGATTGCCCACGGCCGTGCCCAGCCCTGCCCGGAGTGCGAATACCGGTTGATTTGTCCCGGCCGTCCAAGGCTGAGCGCCCGGAGGGCCAATAGGAGGCACTGCGCTGGCGAACACCGAATAGTTTTCGAAAGTAGTAAAAGTAGTAAAAGTGGGGTCGGTGCTGTATTCCAACAGCCAGTTTTTCGGGCCGGTGGTGCTGCTGGCCTGATCCCAGGTCAAGCTAATGCTGGAGAAGCCCGTTGTGTTCACCTGGAACTGATAGTAATCGTTCACTTGCCATTGATTCGAACTGAAGGAATGCGACGAACCATTTCCGGCGGGTCCGGTATAAACTGCCAGAGCGTTTGCATGTGCCGCTGAAGCCGATCCCGCGCCTGTTTCCGGGCTGAACGCGGGAAAACTCGCCTCTGTCGTTGTGGTTCCGACCGGTCCGTTGCTTTCAAAGGTCCAGTCGGCAATGGTGGTTTGGGCATGCACACGTTGCACAGAAATTGCCAATAGAAATGCCGCGCCGCAAAATCCAAGGAGGCTAATTCTTTTCATAATAAGAGTTCTCCACAGCTCTTCGCATCGCACAAATGGTGAAAGATGAATGGTTCTTGTTTTCGCTTTGGATTTGCATCCCGCGCAGAGGGAATCTGCTCATGGTGCTCTTCCACAGATTGGTAATGAGTCTGTTCCGCTGGGTCCACGGGAGACGGCATTACCGTCTAACCACGGACCATCAATTGACTTGCAAAGAAACCAGCGCGCCTCCGAAATACGCACCCCAGGCGGCTGAATTTCTCAGAATGTTTTTTTGGTTCTGGGGTATCTCCTTGGACCGCGATCCCTCACTCCCCAGGCGATAACGCTTTACGTTTATACAGGCTGATTATTGCCACAGAATGTGATGACAGCAAGTAGTTTGTTAGGATTTTGATAGATTTGACGCGTGCGGTTCCGTTCAGCTCACCCAATTAGGGAGGGGCCAAAAATCGACGCCCCCACCAATGGGTTTGCGCCCGGCCTGAAAACAAAATTGCGTCTGGGCTATGATGGAGAAACTTATTTCCGCAGAGCGAACCGGAGGGTTTGCCAAACCAAACGCTTGGCGTCCGCGAGAGGGCCGAACACAGATGCAGTTAAAAAAAAACCACCACCGAAAACTGCGAAGCCGCAAGACACCTTCACGCGCTAAAAACGACGCGGCCGGCGTGCGCCTGCAAAAAATTTTGGCGGCGGCGGGAATTGGCAGTCGGCGGCAATGCGAAGAACTGATTCGTCAGGGGCGCGTTGATGTCGATGGCCAAACGGTTACGGAATTGGGAATTCGAGTTGATCCCATCCAACAAAAAATCCGCGTCGACAGCGAGTTGGTTCATCGCCCCAAACGCAAATTGTACTTTTTGGTCAACAAGCCAGCGGGCGTTCTTTCTACGAATCACGATCCTTCGGGCCGGCCGCGCGTGATCGATTTTGCGCCCAGTCAGCAGCGGCTGTTTACGGTGGGCCGGCTCGATCAATCGAGCTCGGGATTAATTTTGGTTACTAACGACGGCGTCTTGACCGACTTGCTCACGCATCCGCGCTATGGAGTGGAAAAAATCTACGTGGCCTTGGTGGCAGGAGTTCCCACGCCGGAAGCACTGGCAAAATTGCAACGCGGCGTGCATTTGGCCGAAGGATACGCCCATGCCAAGCGCGTCAGCGTGCGCCGCAGCCACCGCCACAGCACGCTGTTGGAAATCGTGCTGGATGAAGGCCGCAATCGCGAAGTCCGCCGGCTGCTGGCGCGGATCGGTCACAAAGTGCTGTCGCTGAAACGGGTGGCAATGGGCCCGCTGCGGCTGGGGAATTTGCAGCCTGGAGAAACCCGGCCCCTGCGTCAGGAGGAAATCGAGCAACTGTATGCAGCCGCACAGGAGGGGCGCAAATCTGGCAAGCGACCACGCAAAAATGGCCGAGGAGATCGTGCGGAATCCAGCGGTTCGGCCGGGTCAGGCCGCCGAAGCGGAAAAGGAACCGGCGTTGATCCAATCATCGATAAATCGCTGCCGGTTGATGCGGATTTAGACCCAGGGGATTCTGCGTTTACGCCCAGCAGCAAGGAGGATTTTAATCACGGCGCTAAATTGAGTGACGAATCCGATGATTGGGAATCGGAAGATGACATGGAATCAGACGAACGGGAAGTGGACGAGGAGATGGATGAGGCAGAAATCGAGGCCAGTAAAGACAGAATGGCTGGCATCGAAATTTCGCCTATCGATGTTAGCCCCTTGGGCGCCAATCGGGACCGTCGGAACAAAGCACGTACCGTGATTGGAGGCGAACGGAGCCCGTCGCCGCGAGTGCACGGGCGGAAAAAGCGTCGTCGTGATCGGCAACGAGGGCGCGGCAAGCGCGACCGTCGATGAGTAACCCGCTGCACGCACCGTTTTTTGCGGATCGCGCTTCATGGATAGAAACGACCGTGATGGAAAACATCCGGCTGGCGCGCGACACGTATCGTGTACGATTTGCTTGTCCGGAAATTGCTCGTCAGATTACGCCGGGTCAATTTGTCATGCTCCGGTGCGCGGGTGTCGACGATCCGCTTTTGGGGCGGCCGCTGGCGCTGTACGACACCGTGCTTTCGTCCGGCGGCGAGCCGCTGGGGCTGGACATCGTGTATCTGGTCACGGGCAAATTTACACGCCGC
Source organism: Pirellulales bacterium (assembly GCA_035656635.1). Lineage (NCBI taxonomy): Bacteria > Pseudomonadati > Planctomycetota > Planctomycetia > Pirellulales > Pirellulales bacterium. The sequence continues at coordinate 3,237 of DASRSD010000162.1, read as the reverse complement.
GTGGCCAATAGCCCAGCAGGTCAATCGTTGGAAGTTTGGGGCCCGCTGGGAAATGGCTTTCCGCCGCAAACTGTCGAGCATTTAATTATGGTGGCCGGCGGAATAGGCCAAACGCCTTTCCTCGCCCTGGCCGCCGAGCATCGGGGTCACAAACGCTACGGTCAGCCCAAGCGAGGCGTTCCGCATCCCAAGAAAATTACATTTTGCTATGGTGCACGGCGCGCCGATTATTTCGCCGGGCTGGATGATTTCCGCCGTCTGGGCATCGACATTCGCTTAAGCACCGACGACGGATCGGCCGGGCATCATGGCTTTGTAACGGATGTGTTGCGGGAATTGCTGGCTGAACCTGACGGATCGACGGCGCCCTCTCGCCAAATCGTCTGCTGCGGTCCGGAACCCATGATGGCCGCCGTGGCGAAAATCGCCCAAGATTACCAAACGCCTTGCCAGGTTTCGCTGGAAACGCCCATGACTTGCGGCATTGGCATTTGCTTTACGTGTGTGGCCAAAGTGAGCCAATCGGACGGCGGATGGGATTACAAACGTACCTGCGTCGAAGGACCGATTTTCGCCGCCGAACAAATTGTGTGGTGAATTTTGCGGCCTCGCCGTCCTGGTTTGAGGCGGCCGTTCGGTCGTCAATGGGCATCATCGGGCGGTTATGGTAATGAAGCCGTCTTCGTCCATCCTGGCCTGCTCGCCGGTTACAAACCAATTGTCGCGCATTGCGGCCTGGGTGGCGGCTTCATCGTGCCAATAGCCTGGCATGACGCACGGCCCGGAGATCACAAGCATACCGACTTGGTCGGCAGGCAACGGTTCCCACGTTTCGGGATGAACAATCCGGCAGGCAACTCCGGGAAGGGCCTGGCCAATGGTTCCGGGCTTGTTGCCGATTTGCGTGAATTTTTCCAGCGTTTTATCTGGCACATTGGCGGTAACAATCGAAGTGAGTTCCGGGCGCTGGTATACCGCCAGCGGCGCAATGCCGAAGCGCTCGGCAAAGGTCTTGGTTTTTTCTGGCGACAAGACGCCGCAGCAAATGAGCAAGCGCAGGCTGCGGAAATCAGACGGCTGGCATTGGTCCGTAGCAGCCAGGAGTTGCTCCGGCGATGCCAGCCAAACCGTGCAATTATTTTCGGTACACAGCTCGCCATACGCCTTGGCAGCAAGTGATTCGCCGGCAAACAGCACCGAAGCGCCTACGGAAAGCGGCGTCCACAAGGCGAACATCAATCCAGCGGGCTGACTCAACGGCAGCGTGCATAACAGCCGATCGCGCGGCGTCAAATCGAACGTCTTTGCCAGCGAGCTGGCGGCGGCGATGAGATTTCGATGACTCCACATAACGCCCTGGGGTTCGACGGCATGATCTGATGGGTGCATGTGGGTGAATAAAATTGCTGCAGTATCATCCAAGCGATGGCCCCCCAATCGCAAAATGAAACGCTCGACAATTAGGCTGGGCAGCAAGCAGACCGCCAGCTGTGCCAACATTCGCCGCGCGGGCGATGCGGATTGCAGAAGCGATTCGAGGTCGATCACCTGGATGTTGGCAAGCTCCGCGTTCGATGCAATCGGCAACGGATGGCTTCGCAAATGACTGGCTGCGGATAAAACGTGCCGCACCGCCGATTGTCGCAGAATCGATTGAATCGCGTCCGACGGCAGCTTTTCGGCAAACGGCACTATCGGGATCCCGCAAAATGCCGCCGCCAAATGGGCCTGGATTGCACGGGCGCCCGGAGGAAGCCACATGCCAATTGCATTTTTTCCAACCTCGGTCCGTAACTCTGGGAAGCATTTTTTTAATTTGCCGGCCAAACACATCGCAGATGCAAGAATCGCTGCATAGGTGAATGGGCCAGTTTGGCTGGCGCCTGTTGCCAGCGGCGAAGGGGCAGGCTCCTTTTCGGCCGGCTGAACAATACACGTTCGAAACGGATGCCGCCCGGCCGTGCGAACAATTTCCCGCGGGATTGATCGGCACGCCTTAGAGCGGGCCAGGGCACAATCGGCCGATAGCTTTTGCACGGCCAGCCGCACTTCCGCCGCGCTGGAGCTGGCCGGCATTGGCTTGCCGAACGCCACATTCACCGGATACGGCACCATTCGCGGCCATTTCCACAGAGTGCGGTCGCCGTAAAAGCTGAAAATACTCCCCCACAACTCATCCAAATATACGGGAATAATCGGCGCGTTGCTGTGCTTGACGATTTGCTCCAGCCCGCGATGAAACGGCAGCAAAAACCCGGTGCGAGTGAAGCGGCCTTCGGCGAAAATGCAAACCACATCGCCGCTGGCCAGCGCATCGCCGGCGTTGCGGAGCGATTTCAAAATGGCCTTGGGCCCGGACCAGGCGTCAATCGGGATGGCGCGCCCCCAGCGCAGCAAATGCCGCAATACCAGCATCCGCGTCCAGCCGGCAAATATTACAAAGCGAATAAATCGCCGCTGGGCCATAAGGAGCAAAACCCAATCGATGTAACTAACATGGTTGCAAACCAAGAGCGCGCCGCCGCTGGCTGGAATGTTTTCGGCTCCGTAAACGCGCATCCGATAGAACGATTTAACAAACAACCACAACAGCAGGCGCGTAATGATGTAAGGTCGCAGCAGCAACAAGACCGCCAAAACAACTAGCACGGCCAGCGCGCTCAGCACAATAACATGCAGGCCCAAGGGCAATGTCCAGCACAGATCGGCCAGGAGCGTTTTCACGCCAGAAGGGAACACAGGTTTGGGCAAGGCAGTGGCTCCGGTTGATCGGACCGAAGCAGAATTCGGCCCGCGAACCACAGCGCGCTATTTGTTCTTTTTCTTCAGCGACTTCAAATGGGCCGACAAGCGCGATTTCAACCGGGCGGCACGATTGGGATGAATAATTCGCTTGGCCGCGGCGCGATCGAGCTTGGCCACGGCAGTGCGGAATTCGGTCTCCGCATCGGCTAATTTTCCCGCTGCCGCGGTTTCATTCACCTTGTGAATTTCGGTTTTCAGTTCGCTTTTCGCCGCGCGGTTGCGGGTACGCTGCTTGAGGTTTTGTCGATGTCGCTTACGGGCGCTGGCAATATTGGGCATTGAGAACTCGGGGTCTGGTATCTGGGCGACTGGGCGGCGGTGAATTCATCTCACCAGGGAGGTTAACACCCGGCACGCACGAATCACCTTTTATCGCGTACCTGGCTGATTTTGTCCAGACGCTGGCAAACATCCTTGTAGTTAAAATCCAGC
>DASRSD010000161.1 GCA_035656635.1 Pirellulales bacterium | reverse complement strand
TCTAATTTTTTGTAGTCGGGCGAGCCAGCTTGGAATGTTTTCAATTGTTCGGACATTCGCTTCAGCTCATCTTGATCGCGCTTTAATTCCGCTTCAGCCGCTTCGACTTTCTGCTTCATCAGTTCCATTTGTTGCAGAAAGCGGGCGTGCTTTTTGAAGATATATGCCACATCAACCACAGCGATGCCGTCAATTCCCAGGCCACCTGTGCTGGCAGCAAGCGCACCTTGGTTTTGTGGCATACCGGGCTGAGCTTGACCTACGCCTGTTTGCATTCCCGGCAATTGATTGCCGTATTGGGGCGCTTGAGCGAACAGAGTTGATGCATTTCCGGCGAGAATTGCCAGAACGGCTGCGAAAGCAAATAACGAGAAAGTCGATTTCACGTCTGCACTCCTTGCATGGTTGGGCGAGTCATCCTTGACCGGCGCCGGTCGAGTTGGAAGCCGCACAGGCTGGCCAGCCTTATGCATGCCAGCATGGGCTCCGGCAAGCTAAAAGCGGGCGGTATTGTGTCGATCAGCCCAAAGTGCCGCAAGGTCAATCTGAGGCAAAAAAACGGCCTAAAAGGACGCGCTGGGGAGCAATAGAGTCGAAAGAGCTCTGAGAGATGAATGTCGACTACTTAGAAAGCGTTGCCGGGGATGTTCTCGCCGCCCGCGCGAGTCACAATCGCCATATAGATCAATGGATCGATCGTTTCTTGAATAAAGTGGCCGCTTCCATCGGCAAAACAAAACTGTGCGCCCCCGATATGAAAACTGTAGACTTCACTGTCGTTTGTGGCGTTCATGACCACGCCCGACGAATTGGACAGGCTAAAGCCATTATCGGGATCCGCCCAGCCAATGCCGTTGCCGACGACGGTGTTGGCATCCAATCCGTTTTGATACAGTTCAGGCCGTCCGGCATCTTCTGCGACCATCATCGTTTTTGAAGTGCCGTCCGTAATGTCTTTGATTTTGCAGGCGGAAATGTTCACACCATTCCCGTCCTGATACTTGTTGAGCACGCCCACCGCCGGCGGGCGGCTTTCGGCCCATGTTGCCTTTCCTAGTTGCGGGAAGTGATTCCAAAAACCGGATTTGACACCGTTCATCGATCCGTAATCACCGGCAATGGCACCTTTAGCGTAGGTTGTGTCGACGCGATTTTCGGCTGGAGTCGATGGGCAAAGGAACATTTTGATAGTCATGCTAATTGCAGGACGGTTTGCTTGGCTGCACCAAGCTTGCGTCTGGTCGTACTGCGCGGAGATTCCCCTTTCTTCTATAAACGGCAAAATGACGGACGTCCAAGACTGCTGATTCGAAGTTTTAAACGGATTAAGATAAATCGCGACCTTGTCTCCCCAACGGCTATATGGAAAGCTCTTCTTTGCGCTTTCGTAGTTCATGAGCGCCAATCCCATTTGGCGCAAATTGTTGAGGCATTCCGTACGGCGGGCTGCTTCGCGGGCGGACTGAACCGCGGGTAGGAGAAGAGCGATTAGAATTCCAATAATCGCAATCACTACCAGCAACTCAACTAAAGTGAATCCGGACTTTCGAGTGGTTGCCATGAAGGTCCTTCTTCGAAGCATTTATATCGCATCAAAAAAGTCAGCGACTTTCAACGAAATGCACCGGTGAACAACTTGAGAATTGAACGCGCGAGGATTCATACGTCTTGATAATGGTTCAATACGTGTCAACGGTTGTACTGTCAGGCTTTGGTTACATTACTGTTAGAATGCCGTCCGGCGTTCGCCATTAGCTCAAATTCGCACGCTTCGACAATTGCAATAGCCCAAAGCTGATCCAAGCAATTCCAGCCAACAATACAGAACTGGGTTCCGGAACCGACGTAATGCTTCCATTGCCGGCTAAAAGTAAGTTGATCAGCGATTGCACGTCCGCGTTGTTGAAGATTCCGTTGCCTGTGACATCGGCGTAGTTGCCCAAGTTGCTGACAGTCAATCCGTGATCAGGATTGTCGGCGACAAATCCACTTGGATCGGCTAACGCTTTTTCTAAGGCAACAATATCGCTGGAGTCGACGTGCCCATCAAAATTCATGTCGCCGTGCAGAATCGACGTTGTGACGGCAAACGACAGGGAAAGATTGTCGATTCCCAATCCGTCGTCCTGGCCTTTGTTGTTCTGGCCAAACCAACGAATAGCAAAAACTTGACCCGGCGCCCACGAAACCCCTGACGCTGTATCAGAAACGTTTTGTTGATTGGTGGCGTTTGTGCCGTCAACCGCAATGCTGCCCCCCGTCGGCACAGTCGACTTGATCGTTGAGTAATTCGAAGTATTATTGCCGTGAAAGTCCAAGTTGCTGTCCGCGGACAATAGAAGCGAATCGATGTCGTTGGTATCAGTCGGCAAACCGTAGGCAAACACAAGTGCATCGGGTGGGGTCTCGTCACCAATGCTCCAGACTTCACCAGTATAAGACAGCGTGAATTGAGTGAATGTAGTCGTCGTGTTATTCACCAGCAGCATGCCAAACGTGTTTATCTGATTGCTGGTGGCGGTTGTTCCAATCGCGCGGTTCGTGGAACCGTTGATGCCGTAGCTTACTACACCTCGACCCACATTGTTGGCAAGGCTTCCGTTTTGGGATTTGAACTCGATATTCCCGCTGGAACCGCCCGGATTGGCCAATTGCCATCCGTCCAAATTGCTAACACCGTTCACGGTTCCTGCGAAATAAACGGGACCATCGCCGGTGATCGTTTGCGTTGCATTGTTGGCATCGGTCGGCAGGCCGTCGAAATTATTAGAGTACGTGCCGCCGGTATAGGCAAATGGGTCGGCCGTCGCCGGTTTAGTTGCGATTGTCAGCCCAGAGACGACAAGTGCCATACCGACGGCTGAAATTGTAAAATGGAAACGGGCTTTCATAACTGTCCGTCCTTTGTCTTTTGTAAGCAGCACATGCAAGTGACGCCTGGCGGCATAAATTCATGCCCAAAGAACCACGCAAATGTTCGGGGTAAGTCGTTAGGACTCGTTTCTAAGCAGGCCTTCGCAAACGCGGCCCCATTGCTGCCAACCCGACTAAGGCCAGCACCAGTGCTGCAGGTTCGGGTACGGGTATCGGCACGAATTCAATTCCTTTGTCGATTGCGCCCGAAGGAGCCGTGAATAAAGTTGTCGGTGTTCCCACGGTGATGCTCGAATTGAAGCCGGCGGAATCGACGAACTTTAGCACGCTGTTGTTGGCGCCGCCGTTGCCGGTGGTGACATATAAATCTTCGCCGCCCAGCGGATCTAGCGCGGCGGCAATGCCATATACCCCCCCCGTTACTGCGGCCGTACCATTCGCCGTCCAAGTTCCACTCACCAGCGAGAACTTTGAAATTCCAGTGCCATTGCCGGTTCCGCTGGCTACATACAGCTCGTCATAGGTGCCGTTGTTCGCCGACGACAGCATGTAGAAGTCGGTCGCATTGTTGTTAGCCGGCAAGCCGGACACCGCAGTCAACGTCCCGCCTGACGTAGCAGAAACGGATGCAATCACGGCTGCCGTAGCTGACTGCTGCAACGCATAAACCGTTCCACCGAATGCCTTGATCCCACGAGTGTTGCCGCTTGGGCTGGCTCCAATACTGCCGTTGGTATAAATGCCGCCTTGATCTGAGATGAACCAATTGGAGTTGTCCAACGTTGTGGCACCACGTGTTTGATTTCCGCTCGTGCCGGTGTATGTGGTCGCCAGGTTATAATTGCCATTGGCATCTAGGGTTCCTACACCACGAGGATTAAGCGTATTCGCATTGGCGCTCGTCGTGGTGCTGTTGTGGCCCGTGAACGCTAGAAGCGAGCGGTCGGCACTGAGTGCCAATAAACCATTGCTCGAAGCGGTGCCGCTGGTGCGCAACTCGTTCGGAGTTGTGGTGCCGTTGATGGAAATTGTTTGCACCGCAGTTTGATTGGCCGTGGTTGTGTTAATTTCCACAATCGAAAATGTGGAATTATTGGCCGAGGCATCCGCCTGGTAAATCGCTAAATCGCCCTGCGTAAACGGCGTGGCCCGCACTTCATGTTCTGCAAAGATCAGAAATCCAACGATGACCACAGCTCTGAAAAAACGATTCCACAAACATTTCATTGGCGTTCTCCTCAAGTGAGCAAGTTGTGACGATGTGCTTTGCAATCGAAACAATGTTCAGAATCGATCGCTCGCGCGAAGGATTCCTTACAAGCGGCCTCTTCCTGCTCCTTTGGGATAGCAGCGTTATAGGGGGCGCTTATTAGCGGCGCGCTAGCAAGCGATGAGATGGCCACTAAACTGCTGTGAACTTCTTGCGATCAAAAAGTAAGCAATCGATTACAGAGTTCGCACTATTTGTGCGCAGTTAGAGAACGATTAGCTCGCTGCTAGCCGATGACTATCTCGGGGGCTCAAGGGTGACATCGAACTTTTTCTCTTCGCCGTTGCGCTTGATCAGCACGGTCACGTGGTCACCAGCCTTGAACTTGCGCAATGCCGTGTCAAAATCTTCCAAATTGCCGATTATGTAGTCACCCAAGCGCAGAATAATGTCGCCGCCTTTAATTCCGACCACCTCGGCCGGGCCACCTTTGGAAACGCCCATCAACGCATAACCGGGTTGGTCCTGCGAGAAATCGGGAATGCTGCCGAAGTATGGCCGGTCGCCGCTTTTGGCGAATTGCGATTGCCCGCCCACTTCCTTGTATGCAGGCCGAGCATCATTTTCGGCAACGGCCACGGCGGCGTCGGCTACGAGCGCAGCCACACGGCGCATGCCATCGACATTAATTTTGTCGAACGTATCGCTGGGTCGGTGATATTCTTTGTGTGTGCCGGTAAAAAAGAACAATACAGGAATTTGCTTTGCATAAAACGACGAATGATCGCTCGGCCCAAAACCTTCCGGGTGGCGAGTTATTTGGAAGCCGTGCTTTTCGTTCAGCCGAGTCAGTAAATCGTCCCATTGAGTTGCCGTGCCAGTGCCGTAGACAATCAGCTTGTCATCGGTCAGCCGGCCCACCATGTCCAGGTTCAGCATGGCGACGGTTTTTTCCAGTGGCACCAATGGGTCTTTCACGTAATGGGCGCTGCCGTACAGTCCGCGCTCCTCGCCGGTGAAGGCAATAAACACAATTCGGCGGGGCAGCTTCTTTTCCCGAGCTTCCAGTTGTCTGGCAACTTCCAGCATGGCCGCGACGCCGGAAGCATTATCGTCGGCCCCGTGATGTATTTCGTGCGATTCCGGCTCCAACGAACCAGGCTCGCCACGGCCCAGGTGATCGTAATGCGCGCCAATAACAATGGTTTCGTCGGAGTGCGGTCCCTCGCCTTCCAATACAGCAACGACGTTTTTGGCATCGATCCGTTTCGTTTCGGCTGGCTGCGGTATGCCGTTGGCGTCAGATTTGTTCCCTGCAGAATTGGTTGAATTTCCGCTACGGTCGCTGTTATCGCCGGCAGTTGGCGGTTTGACTCCATGCGGCGAAGTGCTGGGAGCCTTGAATTTTTGAAATGGCATCCCATCGTACAAGTCTATTTTCAAACCGATTTCGTGGAACTGTCCGGCGATGTAATCGGCCGCTAAATCGAGTCCCTTGCTTCCCAGCCCGCGCCCTTCCAGCTCATCGGACGACAGATAAATTACTGTTCGAGCCAACCGTGCATTGGCCACTGCCTCGGTGGTTTCTTCGGCATTCGCCTGCCACAATGCCGCCATGCCCGCCCAGGCAATTGCCACCAGCGGCAATGACCGGACGATCAAAACATGACGACGGCCGAATTTCTTTAATTCCGCAAGCATCAGAAGTCTCCATGAGCAGATGAGAAACATTGCATCGCTTTTAGTATACCGCAGCGATTGATTTTTGACATTTTTACAATTTGAACAACTCGCATTTGACATCTTGCAGCCAGGTGGCTATCTTCCCCATCCCTTGGCGATCCAGCCAAATTAAGAAAGTGTAGGGAACATGTCGTTGATCCCCCATTCTACCGTGCTGGTTGTCGATGGCTTCGACGAATCGCGCGAGGTGTTGCGCACTGCTCTGGAGCGACGTGGGTTCCGGGTGCTGGAAGCCACGCACGCTGCCGCTGGGTTAGCGATGGCCCGGCTACACCAGCCCGATTTAGTTCTGCTCGATCTGGACTGCTGCCCGACAGGCAGCGAGACGGCGGAAGAATTCGCTTCGATTGCGGAAAATGACGGTAGCACGCTGCTGCTTCTCGGTAATTTGCCATCAATCTCGGGCACGTCTGGCAGCGAGTTCGTAGCCAAACCCTATCACTTCAAGCCGCTAATTCTTAGAATAGAAGAGTTACTGCTGCGGCAGCGGTGTGGCCGCGCAGCAGCATAATTTTGCACGAGCTTCGTATTTAATTGCTCGCGCCCTCATCGCGGTTCTTTCCTATTGGCAAAAAGCAGTTGTGGCTTCGCTGTTCATTATTCAGGGCCCTGATCAAGGCGTTCGCTTCGATTTAGACGCCGGTGGTGGCGCTCTATTTGTCGGTCGCGAGGCCGGCAACCGTGTTCAGCTGCACGATACCGAGGTCTCGCGCCGCCACGCTGAAATTCGCTGCGAGGGGGAAAAATTTCTGTTGGCCGACTTGGGCAGCTCTAACGGTACGTTTGTCAACAACCAACGGGTTGATCAAAAAGAACTTGCCAGCGGCGATCAAGTGCAAATTGGCTGCACCGTCATGCTGTTTACAGGTCCGGGCGATAGCGGACCACAAAACATTGGCCAACGTGTGCACATTGTCAGTTCTGCCCAATCCAGCGCCGGCTCACGCATTGTGCAATCGCTGCCACAGCAGGAGGGCAGCGTGCTGTGGACCCCATCGATCGATGCAGCCGAAAACCCCTGGCTCGCGCGGGCCCGCAGCAACTTGCAAGTGATGTATCATACGGCGCTTGCCGTGAGCCACACGTTGAATATAGATCAACTGCTCAGTCGTATCATGCAGTTGATTTTCGAATGGGTGGAGGCCGACCGCGGCTGTATCATGCTCCTTGAGCCCGAGACCAAACAGCTTGTGCCCAAAGTGCGGCGTGATCGGCAGCGCACCGAGGCGGACGAGCAAATGAATATCAGCCAAACGATTCTCGACTACGTTCTGCAGAATAAAGAAGGTGTCCTCACCAGCGATGCGCGCGAAGATCAACGTTGGGATACCGCAGCCAGTATTTTGCAGCAAGGCGTTCGTGAAGCTATTTGCGTGCCCATGCAGGGACGGTATGACGTCGTAGGCGTCATTTATATCGACACGCTAACTCCGGCCCACAAAGTGATTGCCAATGCTCCCCGCCGCTTTCGGGAAGAGCATTTGAAGCTAATGGTTGCCATCGGTCATCAAGCGGCGCTGGCGGTGGAAGATACCATGTATTATTCCGCGATGGTGCAAGCGGAACGACTAGCGGCGATTGGGCAAACCATCGCAATGCTGTCGCATCATATTAAAAACATTTTGCAGGGGATTCGCGGCGGTAGTTACTTAATCGAAATGGGTTTAGGCGATCACGATGAAGATGTCGTCCGCAAAGGCTGGCACATCGTTGAGAAAAACCAAAACAAAATTTCGACGATGGTGATGGACATGCTTACGTTCAGCAAAGAACGCGAGCCGGAATTTGAATTATCCCAGCTAAATGACGTTGTGGCCGACGTCATGGAGCTTATGCAATCGCGCGCCGCTGAGTTCCATGTTGCGCTGGACTGGAAGCCAGATATTCAAATGCCGCAAATTCAATTCGATCACGACGCCATCCATCGGGCGGTGCTGAATGTCGTCACCAATGCCCTGGACGCTTGCGATGATCAATCAAACGGCCGGGTTGATGTTTCGACACACTATCTGCCGGACCAATGCCTCGTGCAAGTAATCGTTGCCGACAACGGCGTGGGCATTCTAGCTGAGCAATTACCCAAGATCTTCCAAGTTTTTGTGTCCGACAAAGGTGCTCGCGGCACCGGGCTGGGGCTGCCGGTAAGTCAGAAAATTATTAAAGAACACGGCGGCCGGATTGTCGTTGATAGCGAAGAAGGCCGCGGCAGCCGGTTCACACTGGAATTTCCGGCTATATTAAGCGCCGAGGGCGCAAGCGGAGAGGTGAAGCAAACACATGTCGGCAATTCGGCAAATGCCTAGCAGCGACTACGCGTAAAACAAATGGCGGAAATTTCTCTGCCGCTTCATAGCGGCTTCACAAACGGGTTAGTCCGCTTTTCTTTGCCGATGGTGGTCACAGGACCGTGACCAGAAAGAACTAAAGTGTTATCGGGCAGAGTAAATAGTTTTTCCCGAATTCCCAAGGCCAACTGGTCGTAATCGCCGTCGGGAAAATCGGTCCGGCCAATGGCGCCGGCAAACAATACGTCGCCGCCAAAAACAATTCGCGGATCATTAGAAGTCCAAATGTAAACGACGTGGCCTGAAGAATGCCCGGGAATTTCACATACTTCCAGATCAAAGCCGGCGTACTCGATTACATCGCCTTCATTTACCAAGCGATCTGCCGCGGGACTAATTATCGGTTTGCCGTACTTTTCCGATAAATTCGCCTTCGGATTGGTCAGTTTGTCCGCCTCGTGAGTTCCGATAACGATAGGGCAATCCGGCCAACGGCGTTTCATCGCCGCATTGCCACCAATGTGGTCGCTGTGGCCGTGGGTAATAAGCATGGCCCCTGGCGTAAGCTCGTACTGCTCAATTGCCTCAATAATCCTCTTGGGTTCTAAGCCGGGGTCGATCACCAGGCAATCTTTTCGGCTGTCCAGCCAAGCAATGTAGGTATTTTGCCCGAACTTTCGGGAAACAACGGTCAAGATGCGGGGCTCAATGGCGGGCATTTGCGAAGGAGTTTAACGGATAACCAGTCTGCAGCGGTAGGTGGCGTGCAAAATAATCGGTGGATTTTGCACTCGCCGTTGCGGCATCGATATTATTTGCCGTGGTCTGTACGGTTTTCTGGGCGGTGCCCCTACTCCGTATTGTACTTTGACAGCCATTTGAAATAGGGGCAATTTCCAACAAGGGCTACAAATCGGCCTGGGCAAACTGGACCGTGATTTTGAAGCGGATGTAATTCTTGCCAGTAATCGTGGCGATGAAAAGCATGTGTACGGCGGCGTATTCGGTTTGACCAGGTTTGCATAACCTTCCTAAGCCTCCATCGGTTTAAGGGGTTGCGCCAATATCAATAACCGGTGAAAAGCGCCCTCGACCTAGGTGGTTGCAAGGCGGTATAGAACTTGCTCGCTGTTATCACTGGACGATGAAAAGATAAAAAAGTTAGTGACCCGCCTCCAACACAACGGCAACCCAACGGCTTAGGAAGCTATTTCGCGCAACGGCGATTTCAAGGGAGTGAATGTTATGCCAATTCTGCGTGCCCAGTCTGTTCAACGCGCGGCCTATTGCGCGACGATCGCACCCAAGTTTTTGATGAGCGGCTTGTTCTGTTCGGTGCTTGTCCTGGCCGTTTATTTTCAAGCGTCAATTGCTCAGGCTCAATTGCGGGTTGCCGAAACGAATACTGTCATGCCGCAAGGACTTATGCAACCAGCCTCGGCGAGCGCCCAACAACCGGCCTCTACACAACAACATCCGTTGGAGCCCGCGTTGAAAATGGCCTGGAAAGTCCAAGAGAATATGAAGGCCAATCTGCATGATTACTCCGCCACGATTGTGAAGCACGAACGCATCGATGGTAAGCTCGGCGATCCGGAATATGCACTCATCAAAGTTCGGCAGCAGCCATTTAGTGTTTATCTCGGTTTCATTGGCCCGGAAGATGTTAAAGGGCAAGAGTGTATGTACGTCGAAGGGCAGAACAACGGCAAAATGTTTGCCCACGCGCCGCCCGGTACGTTTCGATACAGATTTGGCACGGTATCGTTAGACCCCACCAGTGCGATGGCGATGCGAGGTCAGCGTTATCCAATTACCGAAATCGGCATTTCTAATTTAACCAAGCGGCTCATTGAAGTCGGTGATCATGACAAGCAATTCGGCGAATGCGACGTTCAGTTTTTTCAGGGCTCCAAAGTCAACGGCCGAGTCTGCACGATGATTCAAGTAACGCATCCCGTGCCGCGGGCAAATTTCCTGTTCCACATGGCACGGATTTATCTCGACGATGAATTGCAAGTGCCCATCCGTTACGAAGCCTACGATTGGCCCACGCAAGCCGGCGGTCCTCCGGTGTTGCTGGAAGAGTACACCTACATGAATTTGAAAGTCAACGAAGGCCTCACGGATGCCGATTTTGATGTCCACAACGCAAAGTACAGCTTCAATGTGAAGTGACTGTCTTCCGCGGGGTAATCCCCTCACTTCAACCGTTTGTTCAATCCCGACCCTGCTCCCGAGCTGCCTGCTCGGGCGCGGGGTCGCTGTGTTTTTGGGATTGAATTTGCATCGCCGGACTTGCCAAAGAACGTTGATCGTCAAACAATCGAAGCATCCTAGAACTGGGGATGCTGCTTATGAAATGGCTAATCGGAGGAATTATTTGCGCCGCCGTTGTCGCGGCCATTGCTGTTTTTGGCTTTCTATGCCTGCGACGCGATTTAGGTTGGTCGGATAAATTGCCCGCTATTGGCGGGAACTCAAGTGGCCTGCAGGCTTCAGCAGAGGCAGGGCACTCGCATCCGCTCGATGCCGCTCTGGATTTAGCGAAGCAGGTTCTCGAAAACATCGACCACAACGTGCATGATTATACAGCCACAGTCATTATGCAAAGCCGCTTCGCCGGCCAGCTCAAGCCCCAGGAAATCTGCAACGTAAAAATTCGTAGCCAGCCATTCAGCATCTACATGGATTTTTTGGCTCCCGAGAGTCTGAAAGGGCAGGAAGCCATGTACGTGGAAGGAGTCCACGACAACCAGTTGGTCGGGCACGCCGGGAGTGGGTTAAGGACGCTGGCCGGCTCGGTGTGGCTGGATCCTAAAAGCGCCATTGCTATGCTGGGGCAGCGATATCCCATCACAGAATTGGGAATCGCGAATTTGACTAAACGGCTTATCGAAGTTGGCGAGCACGATCGCAAATATGCCGAATGCTATGTGTGGCGCAACGACCGGGCGAAAGTCGGCGATCGGTCCTGCATTCTGGTTACCGTCATGCATCCCATCCGGCGTCCCGGGTTCATTTTTCATATTGCTCGAATTTTCATCGACAAAGAATTGACGGTGCCGCTGCACTACGAAGCCTACGACTGGCCGGCACATGAGGGTGATCCGCCGCTGCTTTTGGAACGGTACACGTACGTCAATCTGAAACTAAATCCCGGCCTCACCGATGCCGATTTTGATCCCCACAATCCGGATTACCATTTCGGCTTAAAATGAATGGCGAGACATCGTTTCACGTGGCAGGTGCCGGATGTCGAATTTATTTAAGCGACGAATTTGGCTGGTGGCAGGCTTGTTGCTGATTGTGTATTTGGTGGTGATTGTCGCAATGATGATTCTAGAAAACACACTGCTGTTTGTTGCGTCAAAGTACCCGGACGGTGATTGGAACCCGTCGGGGTTAAAATTTGAAGATGCTTGGTTTCAGGCCACAGATGGCACTCGGCTGCACGGCTGGTTTGTGCCGTGTGAGCATCCGCGGGGCGTGGCATTGTTTTCTCACGGAAATGCTGGAAATATCAGCCATCGCGCAGATTTGCTGAGGGAACTGCATCACATGGGTCTGGCCGTGCTGGCGTACGACTATCGTGGCTATGGACGCAGCTCTGGCTCCCCAAACGAAGCGGGGATTTTGGCCGACGGCCGTGCAGCCCGAAAGTGGCTTGCCCAGCGCGAATTAATTCCCGAGAGCGAGATTGTGCTGATGGGAGAATCGCTAGGGGGCGCCGTTTCAGTGCAATTAGCAGCGGAATCACCGGCCCGAGGCTTAGTGATAGAAAGCAGCTTCAACAATTTGCCGGCCGTTGCTGCCGTGCATTATCCATACTTGCCGGTGAAGCAGTTGATGCGAACGCAGCTTGATTCTGCCGCTGCAATTGGCAAATATCATGGGCCGCTGTTGCAAGTGCATGGCGATGCCGACACAATTGTGCCTATTGCATTAGGCCGCAAATTGTTCGCAGCAGCCAATGAACCAAAGCAATTTGTCGTTATTCATGGCGGCGACCATAACGACCCGCGCACGCCGCAATTTTTCCAAGTGCTTGATAAATTCCTGGATGCCCTGCCATCTGCATCGCGCGAGCCCAAAAATAATTAAAAAACTACCGCGGATAGAATGCATCAGGCTGGCGAGTGGCCGTGTTGCCGTGCAAATCAGCGGGCCTGCCGCCGGGTCGATCGGGCAGAATTAGCTGCATGCCGGGGCGCAGGTAATCGAAATCGTCGCCTAAAGCATCCCGGTTCAGCTCGTAGATCTCGCCCCAGCGCGAGGGTTTACCTAGTTCGTGCCGTGCAATTTCGAACAGCGTATCACCCTCGACTATGGTGTACACACGGCCTCCTCCTTGCAGGCGGCTATTGGCTGAGACCATTCGTTGTTGCAGGCTGGCTGTTTGCTTGCGCGGTTTGGGGCACAAATCGGGATACATGCGGCGAAGCATCGCCTCGTCGGGCACAGTTAGCACTTCGCCAACTTTCAGATCTTCAGAATCCTTGGTCCGTTTGCGATTTAACTCAAATAGCGCTTTGAAGTAACCGCCCACCCCGTACGCCCTTTCGCTAATGATCCAAAAGCTGTCGTTGGGTTGTACCGTATATTGGTCGCCGTTGCGCTGAATATTTGATGGAACGGAAGAAGTGGGCACTACTTCGGACATTGGCGTGCGCGCCGCAAAATCGTTGGTCATTGTTGACCGTGACAAATCTACTGTGGTGTTATTGCGGGGCAAGTATTCGTTGGTCGGTGCCGGGCGCGGGGCGAAATCGGAAGAAACTGGCGAGGTATGAATGGCGATACGCGGAGCTGGCGGCACCGAATAACGATCGCCGGCAGTTGAGGTGATTCCTGATGGTGGAATCGTTGGAACCGCTGGCGGCATAGTGCTTGGAGGGGGCATGCTGCCAGAGTTCGATCGCAAATTATTTACCAAAGATTGTTCTGTTTCACGACCGGTATCTGCTCGCGGTGAGGTTTCGTTGGCGTTAACTTTTGCGAAAGGATCAACTGGCGCCGTCGAAGGCGGCGCCCTGTCAATCGTGGACGGAGTGGAACGAGAATCGTCGTTGGCCGCGCTATAGCCGGAATGGTAGGGAAGCGGTGCCTTGGTGTGTAATTCGTTGGTTTGTTCCGGGTTGCGTGACGAGTAGCGATTATCTGCTTCGGTCACGGGTAATGGCTCGGACAATAGTGATGGGGGCGGGGAAGCAACGGGTGTCGCTTCACGAGATAAATCGGTCTTCGTCGGTTGCGCGGTCGAATTTGTCCATCCGAGCGCGGCATTTTGCTTTAGATCGTCACGACCATTCATCGCATACTCAGGCGGCCGAGTATTGTCATCTTGCGGCGTGACCAAAGTGGGCGGAGCAGGCTGGGGTGGAGCGTAAGAACGCGGCGCCGCATCAGTCGGTTTCGTTGCCGACGCACTAAGATTCATGGATGGTAGACTAGGATGTTTCGTCAAGCGCTTGATCAACAGCGCGCAGAACACCGTCAGCAAAATGCCGATAAACATTAACCCCAATTTGGCTTCCCGTGCCATGCTGGCCTCCTCCTTGAGGCTTTCGTCTCAACCGTCTACCGTCCGAACAATCTGCGATCCCATTTACACCCGTTCCGCAATCCTCAACTTAGCGCTGCGGCTGCGGGGGTTACGGGCAATCTCCGCTTCGTGTGCGGTTACCGGTTTGCGTGAAATTGCCTGGAGTCGTGCATCATCTCGAAAGGCTTCTTTCACGCGCCGATCTTCCAGCGAGTGAAAGCTGATGATCGCCAACCGGCTACCGGGTTTCAAACAATCGGGCAACCTCCGCAGTGCAATTTCCAGTGATTTAAGTTCATCGTTCACGGCAATCCGCAGGGCTTGAAATGTTCGTGTGGCCGGATCAATTCGCTGTTGCCGGGCCGCCGCCGGCACAGCCCGCCTCACAATTTCCGCTAATTGGCGGGCTGTTTGAATTGGTTCGTGATGTCGTGCATCGACAATGGCTTTGGCAATGCGACGGCTAAAGCGTTCCTCTCCAAATTGAAAAATTAAATTGGCCAAATGTTCCGCGCTCAAGCGATTGATTAACCGGGCCGCTGGTTCGCCCGCCAACGGATTAAATCGCAAGTCCAACGGGCCATCGGCTTCAAAACTAAAGCCTCGCAGGGGATCGGCTAACTGATCGCTGGATAATCCCAAGTCGAGCAAAATGCCGTCCACTTTCGACTCGTTTTGTTCTGCCAGCACCTCCGGTAAATCGGCATAATTTGCTTGAATTCGTCGGACCGGTAAATCCGCCAGATTTTTTTCCGCCGCACTCACCGCTGCCGGATCACGATCGATGGCGTATACCCGGCCGGTCGGTCCCACTCGTTCCGCCAAAGCTCTCGTGTGTCCGCCGCCACCGGCCGTTCCATCGACAAAAATGCCGCCGGGCTGTGGATTTAGGCCCGACAGAACTTCTGCCAGCAAAACAGGAACATGACACGACGCCGACATGTGTGGTAAAGCTGAGGAAAATGAGATTTTTATGCGGGCAACCGTCGTATTGTAGCGCCCACCGCCTGCTAGCGCATAGATACGCGCATCGCAGCAACGAATTCCATTTTCAACAGAAGTTCCAAACCTGTCGGACTCAAAAAGCCACGAACGTGGCGCGCATGCCTGTCCCGTGATGCCGAGTCAGACACACGGGTGGGCTATGTACCGATTCTCGCCACTTCAAGCAAGCGGAGTTTTTTGCAACGCAGAAACAGCCCAAATCCGCTAGCGGCTGAGTGATTCCGCTTGCTAATTTCAACCCCGTGGTTTTCAAAAACGCTCCAACCCGGGTAACTTCCCTGCACCCCCGCAGGTTGGACGCTGGCAGTCAGCGGCGATACATCGGAGTCGCTGCTGCAAGCCATCGCGGATTCCTTCCGGATGGAAAACTGAAGCGGCATCAAACAAGCCTGTGGCCAAAGCTCGCTTGTTACAGCTTGCGGTTACTGTGGCCTGATGGTGCCCGGGTTTTTACCACACGTCAAGTTGGCTTGTTGTGGGAAAATCATGGAGTGTGAGCTACTTGTCGTAAGTCGTCTAGTTCCGAGGACTTCGGCCAGACAAATGCATGCTATCAGGAGCCGCCTCCATGAACATCAACACTATTTTGTGAACGCCTGTTCATAGCCCTGCGCTTGGCGCTTCCGGCCCGTTAAAATGGGCCGCCACAGCGTTAAATTTCTGCGATGTGTTTTTGGCGATTTTTTGGCAGGGCGCAATGACGAACGTGACTTCTGAACTCGATCAATACAATTACAATTTGCCCAAGCATCTGATTGCGCAGGAACCGATGGCAAATCGGGCCGACGCCAGGTTGATGGTGGTCGATCGCGCGCAGCGTCAAATCATGCACCAGCATGTGCGCGATCTGCCGGAGTTACTCCGCCCTGGTGATTGCCTGGTGCTGAACGATACAAGGGTTATTCCTGCCCGCTTGGTGGGCTATCGCATGTCGACCAAAGGCCGCTGGGAAGGGTTGTACCTCAATTCGGAACCCAGTGGTGCGTGGCAGGTGTTGTGCAAAGCCCGAGGGAAGCTGGCGCCGGGCGAAACCATTCAATTGCTCGACCGTTTGGCTCGAGAAGATACTCAATTGCGATTGATCGCGAAATCGGAGCAGGGTGTGTGGCTGGTCCGGCCGTCGGAAGATGAGCTCCCCATCAAATTGTTGGAGCGGATTGGCCGCGTTCCTTTGCCCAAGTACATTCGTCACGGCGAAATGGTCGATGCCGATCTGCAGCGCTATCAAACCGTCTATGCCAAGCACAGCGGTTCCGTGGCGGCTCCCACCGCTGGTTTGCACTTCACGGCCGAATTGCTCGATCGCCTGCAGGCCGCGAAAATCGGCATCGCCCGTGTGACGTTGCACGTGGGAATGGATACTTTTCGCCCCATTAAGGCCGCCCAGCTCGACAAGCATGCCATGCACAGCGAATGGGGGCAAATCGATGCCACGAACGTGGAGCGGATTAATCTTGCTCGAAAAAATAAAGGGCGAATTGTGGCCGTGGGCACCACTTCGGTGCGCGTTTTGGAAACCGCCGCCGCCGATGGCGTGCTGCGACCTTGGGAAGGACAAACTCAACTGTTCATCCGGCCGCCGTATCGCTTTCGAGCCGTCGATTGCTTGTTAACCAACTTTCACCTCCCCAGCACGACGTTGTTGGTGTTGGTGCGAGCCTTTGGCGGCGACAAACTTATGCAATCTGCGTATGAGGAAGCAGTGCGAAACGAATACCGCTTTTACAGCTATGGCGACGCCATGCTAATTGTGTGACCGGGCCGCGATTCGTATACTGCCAATCATTCACGAGGTAACCAATTTCTTACGCCTGGCTCGCTTAATCTTCTTTTTGAATCCAAATCCCCAATTCTTTACCCAGAATTCTTCCTCATGTCTCTCGTCCATACCGAACTCGTGTTGGTTGTACCCACCGAGTTGTTTCATCGCCTCGGTTATTTCCAGGGCTTCACCCGCGAAATTGATCGTTATCTGGCAGAACTGCTGAGCGCCGGCAACACCAGTTACCGTCCGCGGGGCGAAATGGAAGAAAATCCGGATTTCAAGCAGTTAATCCCCTACGTCATTTTTCGCCACCGCGACGCCACCGGCCAAAATCATTTGTTTCAGTACACCCGCGGCAAAGGCATGGGCGAAAGCCGCCTCCACAGCAAACGGAGCGTGGGGGTGGGAGGCCACATTTCCATCGACGATTGCACCACGGAGGGCCGCGTTCCCTACGACGAAGGCATGCGGCGCGAGCTCGATGAAGAGGTGATTATCGATACCCCGTTCACAGGCCGCTGCGTAGGATTGATTAACGACGATCAAACCCCCGTCGGCCAGGTTCACTTGGGTGTGGTGCATTTGCTCGACGTAGAGCGCCCGGCGGTAAAGTCGCGAGAAAGCGAAATTTTGGATGCCGGCTTCCGCCCGGTGACAGAATTGCTTGCCGATTTGCCGCAATTTGAATCGTGGTCGCAATTTTGCTTGCAAGCTTTGTTTGGTTGATCGGAATCGGGGTTCCGTATGTTTTTCTCCGGTATTTTTTCTTCGACAGGGAACGTCGCTCGATAATAAACAAGTGAATGGCCAGCGACTTGCCCATCTACATGGATAACCACGCCACTACGCGGGTCGATCCGCGGGTGTTGGAGGCCATGTTGCCGTTTTTCAGCGAGCAATTTGGAAATGCGGGCAGCACCAGCCACCGTTACGGCTGGGAAGCGCGCGAAGCCGTGGCTGCAGCCCGGGAAAGTATCGCAGAAAGTATTGGCGCCCAGCCGCGGGAAATCGTGTTTACCAGCGGCGCGACGGAAAGCAACAACCTGGCATTGCGCGGGGTGACGGAGCGAGCACGGATCAAAAAGCCCGATCGGCCGCCACACATCATTAGTGTGATGACCGAACACAAGGCCATCTTGGATCCCTTGGAGTTTCTGAGCCAGCGCGGCTGCGAAATCACGCTGTTGCCTGTGGAACAGGCCGGCAGTTCTGGCGCGGGCCTAATTTCAGCCGAGCAAGTTGCCGCTGCCATGCGTGAGAATACTGTGTTGGTAAGCGTGATGCTGGCGAATAACGAAATCGGCGTGATTCAGCCCTTGGCGGAAATTGGAACCGTGTGCCGACAGCGCGGAATTTTATTGCACAGCGATGCCACGCAGGCCGTGGGGAAAATGCCTGTCCATGTGGACGATTTGCCAGTCGATTTGCTGAGCTTTTCGGCCCACAAGATTTATGGGCCGAAAGGAATCGGCGCGTTGTTTGTACGTCGGCGGACCCCGCTGGTTAAATTGGAACCTCAGATTTTCGGCGGCGGGCAAGAAAATGGCTTGCGCAGCGGCACCGCCAACGTGCCGGGCATTGTCGGTTTTGCCCGGGCTTTACAATTGTGCGATCAAGAAATGCCCGTCGAACAACCCCGCCAGGCCGCACTAAGAAATCGACTGTTTTCCGGGCTGACCGAACATCTGCCCAATGTGGTCCTCAATGGCCCAGAACTGGATCAGCCCAAGATCAACAACAACCTTGTTCGCCTGCCCGGCAATTTGAATGTCAGTTTTGTTTTTGTCGAAGGTGAGGCGCTGCTGCTGGACATGCAAGATCGGTTGGCTGTTAGCGCAGGCAGCGCTTGCACTTCGGCTAATCCACAACCCAGCCATGTGTTGCGAGCGCTAGGCCTTTCCGAGGATGCCGTTCGCAGCAGCCTGCGGTTTGGCCTGGGCCGCTTCAACACAGCCGCTAACGTGGAAGCCGCAATCGAGATTGTCGCCGGTTCCGTCAACCGCCTGCGAAAACTTTCGAGTATGGGGAGGGAAAAGTAACCAAAAACCTATTGTAATGGCCAATTGGCAGCGGCAAATTCAGTTCCTGCTTGGTGTTTGGTCCATGGGCCCGTCACAAAATTGCCCTCTTCCATTTGAAAATTTCAGCGTATAATTCAGAGAAGTGCTGAAATAAAAGCCACCGCTATCAACCCATTTCAATGAAGAATTCAGGAGTTTAACTCGCCATGGCTGTTTCGCTCACCGAACGGGCTGCAAAAGAAGTCAAGAAAATTCTTGAAGACCAAAAGATGGGAGCCGGCACGCTGTTGCGCGTGGGCGTGGCCGGAGGTGGTTGCAGCGGTTTCCAATACAACTTGGGCTTTGATCAAAAGTTCGATGAAAAGGCCGACTCCAAATACGATTGCCACGGCGTGAGCCTGGTCGTCGATAAGAAAAGCGCTTTATACCTCGACGGCACCACGGTCGATTTTTACGAAGGGCTGGAAAAACGCGGCTTCACCTTCGATAACCCCAACGCCGTTAAAAGCTGTGGCTGCGGCAGCTCGTTCCAAGCATAAAAAGTTTTGTGATTGGTTGATGTCGCTATTGCCGCGAACCGCAAGGGCAGCGGTGCTTTGCGACCCCGATTAAAAATACCCACCGTTGCCACGCAATGGACCCATCTTTGCGTGGCACTTTTTTTGCGCCCTGATGGCGTCGGACGGAACCTTGGTTAAAATACCCCGCTAAGAGCGTTCTTTTCTTATTCTCTTTTCGCGAGATTATGGGAGCGCACTTATGCGCCGTATTACAATCTTTTTGCTGATATTGGGAATCGGCTCGTTCGTTTTGCCATTGATGGGAAGGCAGTTCGTGTTGGTCAGCATTTTCGAAGGTCACGAAGTTATTGCCGGTTCGTCGCTGATCGCCGGCGGCGTGCTATTGCTGGTGCTCGACCGCGTGTTGGCTGACTAATCGGCGAATTTTTGTCGCACCCTATTGTCAGACGTTTGATAACCGCTTTTCGTTTTTACGCCGATAACGTAGAATCGGCGGCATGAAGAAAATCCACATCATCGGCATTGGCGACGATGGACTGGAAGGAATCACTGCCCAGGCCCGCAGGCTGATTGAAGAGGCCGAACTGGTGCTTGGCGCGGAGGCCACGCTCAAGTTATTGCCCAAATCGGGCGTGACCGAGCAGCGTGTGTCGCTGGGCGGAAATTTGGATGAAGCCGTCCAACTGGTCAGCCAGGCTGGCGACAAAAAAATCGCCGTGCTGGCTTCGGGCGATCCGCTTTTTTACGGCGTGGCCCGCTATTTGTGCGATAAGCTCGGCAAGGATCGCTTCGAGGTCGTGCCGCACGTCAGCAGCATGCAATTGGCGTTCGCCCGAGTGAAAGAAAGTTGGGAAGATGCTTACCTGACCAACTTGGCTTCGCATCCGCTGACTGCAGTGATCGAAAAAATCCGCATCGCCGACACCGTGGGCCTGTTCACCAGCGAAGCGTTTCCGCCCGCCGCCGTGGCCAAGGCCTTGCTGGGCGAGCAAATCGATTATTTTCAGGCCTATGTGTGTGAAAATCTCGGTTCGCCCGATGAACGAGTAACGCAAGGCTCGCTGAATGAAATTGCCCGTGAGCAATTCGCCCCGCTGAATGTGATGATTTTGGTGCGGCGGCCGGAAACGCCCGATCGTCCGACCGATGCCCAACGGCTGCGTCGCTTCGGCAATCCGGATGAAGTATTTTTACAAGCCCGGCCAAAGCGCGGCCTGCTTACCCCGGCGGAAGTCCGCAGCATTGCCCTGGCGGAATTGGCCATCGCAACGAACAGCATTGTGTGGGATGTGGGGGCCGGCAGCGGATCGGTCTCGGTTGAATCCGCCTTGTTAGCCGCCGAAGGCACAGCCTACGCCATTGAAATGGATCCGGAAGATATCGAGCTGATTAAAGCGAACGCCGAGCGCTTTCGCGTGAAAAACCTGGTGCCCGTGTTGGGCCGTGCCCCGGAGGCGTGGGGCAATTTGCCGCAGCCCGATTGCATTTTTGTCGGCGGCAGCGGGCGCGAAATTTCCCGGCTGGTGGAACTGGCGTACAAGCAATTGAAGCCCGGCGGGCGATTGGTCGCTTCCGTCGGCAGCATCGAAAACTTGGCAGCCGTGCGCGAAGGATTGCAACGGCATACTGGCGACGTCAACGTGCTCATGATCAACGTCGCTCGCGGCACACAGCAACTGGAAAGGATGCGATTTGTCGCATTGAATCCCACGTTCTTACTGAGCACAGTCAAACCGAAATGAGATTTTTCCTTTCCACTTCTAAACCATGCCTGACGAAAAACCGCTCGATGTGATTGCCGTCGGCGCGCATCCGGATGATGTGGAAATCGCCTGCGGCGGCACGCTGGCCAAACTGGTCAAGCAGGGTTATCGCGTGGGCATTGTCGATCTCACGGATGGCGAACCCACGCCGCATTCGCCTGGGCCGGAAGCGCGGCTGGCCGAAGCCGAGGCGGCGGCAAAAAAACTCGGCGTGCACGTGCGGGTGCAGTTGGGATTGCCCAACCGGCGGTTGTTCGACACGTTCGAAGCCCGGGTGGCGTTGGGCAAAGTGTTCCGCCGCTACCGGCCGCGGTTGGTGTTTGGCTTTGGCGAAAAAACGCCACTGGCTTCGCCCGACCATTTTCAGGCGATGCAAATTACCGATGCCAGCGTGTTCTACGCACGGCTAACCAAGTGGGATCAACACTTCGACGGTCTGCCGGTTCACACCATCACCGCCTATTTGTATTACACGCTGGCATTCACCTCATTTGGCGTGCCGCCGGGGGCAGGCAGCATCGTGGTCGACATTACCGACACGCTGGCAGCCAAGCTCGAAGCCATCCGTTGCTACGAAACACAATTCGGCGCCAAGCCGGAAAAGCAGATCGAGCAGCGCGTGCAGGCCTTCGCCGTGCAACTGGGAACGGCCGCGGGTTTTCCTGCCGGCGAAATGTTTTCCAGCCCGCGGTTGATCGGCACCCGCGATCTCATGCACTTTTTATTCGGCAAAAAGCCGGGCGATCAACCGGCTCCGCCCGAACCACCCCGGTAATATGTAGGGGTATTATTGGCTAAAGTGGGCGTGCCGAACGTGTCGAAGATGCTGATTAGTTGATTCAAGCGGCGCGTGTCGCATGGGTTACTTTCGCGGAAAACTAGGAGTGTCTTTTTAGACGTCGCAAAAAGTTTAGACGATCCAATTTCGCATCTTTGCAGTGACGTCGTAGTTTTCCGCTCTTCGGCAATTCATCGAGCGCATAGGCTTAAATTTGTCGTAAGGGAGGAGATGTTACTATGCCCGAAGCACGCCTCGGCACCGCGCTTCAATCGTTGAAGCCCGCCCAACGTCCAGAAAAAACGACCGTTGCAGATTTAGTTGCCACCCGGCCGGCTGCCTTGCAAGGGTCGAATCGCAGCTACCGCAAGTTCGTCTTGTTGGGGCATCCACGTTCCGGCTCCTCAATGATTATCGATGCCCTGGACAATCATCCGCAAATTGTCGCCTTTGCCGAGTTGTTTCACCGCAAGCGAATCGATTTTGCTTTCGGCAGCTACGAAAATCATTCCGCCAAGTTAATGGAGTTCCGAAATAAATGGCCGCTGGAGTTTCTTGAGCAGTATGTATTTGCGTCTTACCCAGACCACGTCAAGGCGGTTGGCTTCAAGCTGTTTCCAGAGCAGGTTGAAAATCACACGTTCCGCTGCATTTGGAAATGGCTGCAGCGAAACCAAGAGGTGCAAATTATTTATCTTAAACGGCGTAATCTTTTAGCGACTTATACCTCTCTGAAAATAGCAGAACAAACCACAAAGTTCAAAATTGGAAGTGAGTCTGAAAGATCGCAAGCGGTGGTGCATCTTAAGCCCAGGCAGTGCATAGCCGAATGGCGCAGCAGGCAGCGTTATAATAAAGTCATCGATAAAAAAATCGCGGGACACGAAACCCTGGATTGGTTTTATGAAGATGTCTCACAAACTCCTGCGGAACACTTGCGGCAAGCGCAGCAGTTTCTCGGCGTCGACGTGTGCGATCTAAAAATTAATATGATCAAGCAGGAAGTGCGTCCCTTATCGGTGGCGATTGAAAATTACACTGAATTGCAACAACACTTCTTAGGCACCCCGTGGGAAAGCTTCTTCGAGGAACCAACCCCGCGCAGCTTTTTTCCTGGGGCGTCGCAGCCAGGCCCCGTGCGTGCAATCCCCTCGGCAGACACACGCCCCAATCGGAAAGTCAGCATTCGTCGGAAATTTCGCGAGTATTCAAACCTGCCGGCCGGCATGGTTGCCGCGTTCGCTGCCAGCATCATTTTTTTCGGCCTATTTTTTTCCAGATCGTTGGCCAATGCAAATTCACCGGTTGATTTCACCGTTGCCACCATCGATAAAACGGCCAATCGCATCGAGCTGTACGCCCTGCAGAATCAAAAGTTGCCTGCAAAACTGTGTGCTATTCAGGACAACCGCTCGGCAAAAGAAATCACCGATGCTTGGAACCAAAAGCTCCATTATTCGGTAACCGGGCCCGACACTTTCGTCATTACGAGCTATGGTTCAGATGGCGTTCCCGGCGGCACCGGCGATGGGATCGATATTGTTCGCACTTTCAAAATTGAACCCGGCGAGATTTGCCAACTGCTGGGCCCCATCGTCCGACAATAAGCCCATTGCGTGCTTCGCAGCCGGCTTTGCGCAACGGCAACTCAGCAATTCATCTGAGCGGAGCGCGCCGCAAAGTTCCATGGCGTTGCGACGGTGCTTTCTTTGCATTTTGTGGCGTTCGTGATTTTCGATTTTCCGCCTGACCGGTTAATTCATACAAAAACCGGCTCGGTTCCGTGGGCCGCGCTTTGCCCCATTTCATTCGCGAAAGCGCCAGCGACAGTGTCAGCCGATCTTTCGCCCTCGTCACCCCCACATAACACAGCCGGCGTTCCTCGTCGATGGCCTTCGTGTCGCCATTTTTTTCCGCGTCAACCGATTTTTGATGCGGCAGCAAGCCTTCTTCCAGGCCGACCAAATACACGTGCGGAAATTCCAATCCTTTGGCGGCGTGCAATGTCATGAGTGCGATGGCATTGCGATTGAGTTTCGATTCCTTGTCGCTGGCTTCGTCGCGCTCGCCGAGCGCCACTTCGTCCAGAAAAGCACGGAGTGTGGGTTTTTTCGCGCGCTTTTCGTACGACGCCAAAGCGTTAATTAGTTCCCGGACGCTGGCCCAGCGGCTTTGCTGCTCGTTGGCATCAGGGTATTGCCGGGCCAAATCGTCCTGATAGCGGATGTGCGTGATCAATTGCGTGGTAATTTCGGATAGCGGCTCTTCAGCAACACGAGCACGATATGATTCAATCAACGTGCGAAATTTATTCGTCGCTTCGATCGCCACCGGGGTCAATTTGGCGTCGGTTGGCAGGTTCGCCAAAACATCCCACAAGGGGCGGCCTTGCTGCACCGCCTGCTCCACCAGCGTTTTGACCGTGGTTTGCCCAATGCCGCGCGGCGGAATGTTGATGATCCGCAATAACGATGGCTCATCGTGCGGGCGATCTAGCACGCGCAGATAAGCCAGAAGGTCTTTCACTTCCCGGCGATCGTAAAACGATTGTCCGCCAATCAGCACGTAAGGAAGTTTTTCCTTGCGAAGTTCCATTTCGAAGGGTCGTGGCTGTTCGTTGGTGCGGCACAAAATGGCAATTTCGCACCGCTGAATCGCCGGGTTTTCCAGCCGCAGTTTAATATCTGCGACGGTTTGTGCGGCTTCGTCGGTCTCGTCCTGGCATTGCACGATGCTTGGCCGCAAACCGCCGGAGATGGAAGCGCGCAGCACTTTTTCATGGCGATTTCGGTTAAACGCAATCAACCGGTTGGCGAATTCCAAAATGGCTTCGCAGGTGCGGTAATTATCTTCTAGCCGCACCACGGTGGCGTGGGGCCAATCGTGCTGGAATCGCAGGATGTGTTCCACTTCGGCGCCGCGCCAAGCGTAAATCGATTGATCATCGTCCCCCACCACGCACAAGTTTCCATGACCACCGGCGAGCGCTTTCACAATCCGGTATTGGCTGGCGTTGGTGTCCTGATATTCATCGATCAGCAGATGGTCGAAGCGGCGCGCTTCATCGCGGCGAACTTGCGGAAACTCGTCGAACAGTTTTTGCGTGAGCAGCAGCAGATCGTCGAAATCGACAGCGCCCGCGGTTTTCAAAGCGTCTTGGTAGCGGCGGTAAGCCACCGCCGCAAGATGATCGCGCTCCGTTTCCGCCTGTGCAGCGGCTTCGTTGGGTTCCACGCCCGCCGTTTTCCAACGCCCAATGAAATACAGCAAATCGCCGGGACGCAGCCGGTCGGCGCTGGCCCGAACTTCGCGCAGCGATTGCCGGGCGGCTCCTTCCTGATCGCCGCGATCGAAAATGACAAACTGCCGCGGATAGCCTAAATGCTGAATTTGCCGCCGAAGTATTCGCACGCACAGCGAATGAAATGTGGAAATTTCTGGCCGCGACTTCAGTTGCTTGCCCAACAGTTCGGCAGCCCGTTGTTGCATTTCGCCGGCCGCTTTGTTGGTAAAGGTGACCGCCAAAATCCGTTCCGGCTTCGTGCGATTGCGGATTAGGTTGGCAATTCGAAATGTAACCACGCGAGTTTTGCCCGTGCCTGCCCCGGCCAGAACCAATAGCGGTCCGGAAAGCGTTTCAACAGCCTGGCGTTGAGCAGGATTAAGCGACATGGGTCAGCAGCAGAGAGAATATTCTGGCGACGTGCTAAAGACGCCGATATAAATTTTAATGACACTTGGCTGGCCCGCGAGTGTATCGTTTGCACCGGCGGCTTGTCCATTGGCTGAAATTTCTGTCGATACTTCGTCATTCCATGCCCGTGCCGGCCTTGACGTTAATCTTCTTTCGGCGCTATACTTCTGCAGGAAATAAGCGCGGCTAAAAGTCATTCGTGCATCGACTTTCGGCACATCTGCATTGTCGATTTGTGTACTACTCCCCTTCATTGGAACACGGATGAAAGCTCAACACCGTCACGAACTACATACCAACCAACTCGCCGACTGGCTGGAAAAAACCAGCGAAAAGCTCAAGCCTTACGCGCGGGCTATCCTCGGCATCCTCGTGGCGCTGGCGATTGTCTTGGCGGTTTATGCCTATTTGGGCTCGGTCGAACGGCGAGCCACGGTCGCGGCTTCCGATCAGCTCGTCATGGCATTGGACAGCCAAATGATGCCCGAACTGCAGCGCACGGTGGACGATCATCGTGGTACGCAACCAGCAACCGTAGCCCAATTGGTGATGGCGGAAACAATGCTCGATAACGGCGCCAACGCGCTATTCGCCAACAAGCCGGCTGGTCGCGAAGCCATTTTTAATGCCTCCGAAGCGTTTGCCACGGTTGAAAAGGAAACAAAGGACCCCATGCTGCGGGCTTGGGCGTTGTACGGTTTAGGAAGAGCTCACGAATCCATAGGCGATTTAGACCGCGCCCGGGACGACTTCCAGCGTCTCATCAAAGAGTATCCAGATAGTTCACTGGTCGAGTCAGCTCGAACTCATATTAACCGTTTGAATCAGCCGTCGATCAAAGAGTTTTACGATTGGTTTGCCAAGCAAGAGCCACGCCCGCCAGCGCAGGATAATTCGCCCGGCATACCCGGTGTGAAGCCTGCCTTTAATTTAGAAGAGCCCTCCGAATCGGTATCTCCAGGCGATGTAAAGTTGCCCAGTGCGCTATCCGGCAGCACTTCAAGCCGTACTTCCGACAACAAGTCTGGCGGCACATCGATTCCTCCAGTGGCCCCGGTACCTGAATCTTCCCCGCCGGGTTCCAATTCTCCGCCGGCCGGAGCGTCGAAATGACGAACGTCTGATGTCCGCTGGCTCGCCGATTGAGCGCATGGTAGAGCCGGAGCATGCCGGGTGCCGGCTCGATGTCTTTTTGGCC
Source organism: Pirellulales bacterium (assembly GCA_035656635.1). Taxonomy (NCBI): domain Bacteria; kingdom Pseudomonadati; phylum Planctomycetota; class Planctomycetia; order Pirellulales; species Pirellulales bacterium. The sequence goes on along the minus strand of DASRSD010000161.1, from coordinate 6,931 downwards.
AGCCAGTTTCCTGAATTCAGCCGCGCCCAATTGCGGCGGGCGATTGATGCGGGCGCAGTTTCGCTGAACGATCGGCCGGCCAAGGCCGGGCAGCGTTTAAAAGGTGGCGAGCAATTACGGTTTGCATTGCCCGAGCTGCCTCGACCGGGCCCTGTGCCGGAAGATATTCCGCTGCAAATACTATTCGAAGACGAGCATTTGGCGGCAATCAACAAGCCGCCAGGCATGGTTGTGCATCCGGCCAAAGGGCACTGGTCGGGCACACTAGCCGCAGCCTTGGCGTTTCATTTTCAACAACTCAGCGGAGCCGGTGGTCCCACTCGTCCTGGTATTGTGCATCGGCTAGATCGTGATACCAGCGGGGTTTTAGTTGTGGCTAAAACCGATGCGGCCCATTACGCATTAGCGGAGCAATTTGCTCAGCGCACGGTACAGAAAGAGTATTTTGCGATTGTAGTAGGTGCAATCGATCGGGATCGCGACGTCATCGACATGCCGATTGGAATGCACCCGTATCAACGGGAAAAAATGGCCATTCGTCGCGATCATCCGTCCAGCCGGCCGGCGCAAACCATGTACGAAGTCGCCGAGTTGTTCGACGGCTTTGCCGCACTCCAAGTGAAACCAAAGACGGGACGGACGCACCAAATTCGCGTCCATTTGGCGGCCATCGGTTGTCCAGTATTGTGTGATAAACAATACGGCGGCCGAGCGGAAATTACGCGCGGCGAAATTCGGAAGCAAACCGACGATCGCCAAGTCATTCTTGCTCGGCAAGCGTTGCATGCCCAACGACTAAGCTTGGCACATCCGGCCAGCGGCGCGGTATTAACTTTCGAAGCGCCCCTGGCCGCTGATCTGCTGGCAGTGCTGAATGAATTGCGATCTTTCAGGCCGCCGTCCAAGCGAACTTCCTGACGCAGTTGCTATGCGGCTGTTTTTCTGTCTTCGATCCGCCGCACCCAATCGCGCACTTGCCCGGCCAGCACCAGTTGCATGGCGCCACCAGCAATAGCGTAAACTCCGATCAGCCATACCACGGCCTCGATTCCGGCGATCGGCCACACAATCAGCGCCAGGCCGAACAGCATCGAGAGCACGCCGGCCACAACGAACAGCCATTCGCCTTCCACATGCTTGCGCAGCCGGATTGCGAAAACAATTTCTAAAATGCCGCTGATGATTGCTCGCAGGCCAATGTACATCACCAATACCAACGCTGCCACGCCAGGCCGAGCAAACGTGAAGACGCCAATCATAATTCCCATGATGCCGGCCAATAGCAGGAGCCACCAATCCTCAAACGTTTCATGACTGGCCAACGACCCGACGACGGCAAAGGTTCCATCCACAATCGCAAAAATCGCGAACACCCAAATCAACGAAGAAACCACCGCCAGCGTGGGAAGCGCCAACACCAGCACGCCGAACACCAGTGCCAACAAGCCGCGAATCACCAGAAAACTGGAAATGCGTTTTGCCTTATCAAACATGCTTAAAACCCTTCAAAAATCGAAAGACGGACACATGAAATATCGCCGCCGTTTTCGCCTGTTATATTGCGTAGTCTGGGCAGTGATTGGCGTTTGGGCTATCTATTTGTAGGTCATGCTGGCTTAAGTATCAACCCAGTTCGCATCTTTTCCAGGCGAATCTCTTAGGCAAGCAAGCGCTTTTGGCCTTACCACTCACTTGCCGATGCAGAACCGGCTGAAAATGCAGTCCAACAAATCATCGGTATATACAGCGCCCACCACTTTTCCCAATTCCCCCAAGGCGAGTCGAAGCTCCGCTGCCAGGAGCTCTTCCGCCGCTTGATGAACCTCAGCAGATCCGACTAAACGCTGCGCTCGCAACAGAGCCTCGTTTGCTAGCCGCAAACTTTCCCGCACTCTGGCTGCCGTTCCAGCGACGACTCCTGCTTCATTGGGCTGTGCCGCTAGGGCAGCACGAATGGCTCTCCGCAATTGATTTAATCCCTGCCCGCTATGGCTGCTGGTGCGAATGGCTGGCTCCATGCAATTTGCCTGAGCGGGTGCATCGCATTTCGTCAAAATGATTAACGTGTTGGAATATGATTTCACACGCTGTATCTCAGCTTGTTCCCAATCGTTGGCCGCTCGGGTGGCATCCAGGCACAGCAGTTGCAAGTCGGCCTGGCCCTGCTGATGCTCCGAGGCGGATTGAGCAGCAACATCTTCGGGCCGCCGCGATTCGCCTTCGGACATCATCCCCGCGGTGTCGATCAGCTCGATAGGCAATCCGGCAGCGTTAATAACGGCGACAAGATAATCACGCGTGGTGCCAGCCTGCGGGGAAACCAAGGCGGCAGCGCTTTCCAAAAGCGCGTTAAAGAGACTGCTTTTTCCTACGTTCGGCCAACCCAGCAGCACCACACGCGGCAAGCCTGCGCCGGCGGTGCGGTTGTCCAGTTGTCGGCCAGTGATTTCCATTTGCATTGCCGCATCGGCCAGGCGATGTTTTAATTCGTCGGAGGTGATAAAGCGGATGTCGTCTTCCACAAAATCGAGTCCGGCTTCCAAGTCTGCCAGCAGATTCAGCAAGTTGGACCGCAGCTGCTGCAAGGGGTGCGATAATCCGCCGGCCAATTGTTCCAAAGCCGCGTGAAGCTGCTGACGATTGGCGGCATCGACCACGCCCAAAACGGCCTCCGCTTGCGTCAAATCGAGGCGGCCGGCCAAAAATGCGCGCAGCGTGAATTCGCCCGGCTCGGCCAGTCGGGCACCGGCATTGCAGACGGCTTGCAGCAAAGTTTGCAGCAGGGGAGGCGACCCGATGGAATGTATTTCTGCCAGGGGCTGACGCGTGTAGCTACGAGTCGTGGGCCATAAAAAAAGATCGGCCGGTAATTGCAGCGGCTGATTATTTGCCGACGAACCAGGCAAACGATTGCCAGACACGTGCCCGCTAATTGCCGTCGGTTGCTTCAGCCGCGTCCAATCCGCATTGGAATGTAATGCGACAAAGCATCGCGAAATAATTTCTACGGCCTGAGGTCCGCTGAGCCGCACAATTCCCCGCGCCGCCGGGTTCGACGCTGTCGCAACTGCGGCAATGGTATCGTCGAGCGAAAGCATGAGGCCAAAAATGACCAGGTTTCAAGCAAGAATGGCCCCTCTGAACTTACACGCTTATTTTCCGCGTTGCCTTTTTCGATCACGTCGGGTAGCTGCGCCGTTGCCGGAGGAAGAAGCTCCAGTTCGACTGGAAGCTGTCGCCAGCGCGCCGTCAGTTATTTTTGTTTTTGGCAACAGCATTTTCTCAGCAATGCCCCAGATGCTGGAAGCAATAATGTACAAGCACAACCCGCTGGGCACCGAATAATAAGCGTAGGCGATCAAAATCAGCATGTACTTCATCATTTTTTGCTGCGTTTTCGTTTGATCGTCAGTCGCAGGCGGCATAAACATTTGCTGTTGAATGATGAACAGCGTGACGGTGAAAATCGGCAGAATGTTCAAATAGGGCCCTAGTGACATGAACCCGCGGTAGGCCGTTAAAAAATTGGGAATCAGCGAAAAATCTTTCCAATACCACAGCATGTCAGGCGCCGCGAGGTTCGAGCACCAGCGGATGCTTTCTCCCAACAATGGCGCCTGGCGCAAATCGATGTTGATCATCAACGAGCGATACAACCCAATGAAGATGGGTAACTGCAAAAAGGCCAACATGCAGCCGGCCATCGGATTGAAGTTGTGCTTGCGATACAGCTCCTGCATCGCCCGCGTTTTTTCTTCTGCTTTGCCTTTGTATTTTTGGTTGATGCGGTCTAGCTCAGGCTTTAGTGCCTGCATTTTTTGTGCGCTAGCCGCTTGCCTGCGCGTGAAGGGAAACATGCAAGCCCGAACCAGCACCGTCAGCAGGATGATCGCCAACCCGTAATTGCCCACGATGCCGTAAAAGAAAGACAGAATGTGAGTCATTGGCCTGGCGACCACCGCCCAGATCGGCCAGCCGTAATAAATTAATTCGCCCAAGTTATCTTGGGGATCGCCTTCCAGCGGATATTGAGCCAGCAAATCGGGCTGCTTCGGGCCGGCAAACAAAGTGTAACTGTGCTTGACGGGCGCGCCGCCCGGATCCAGCGTTTCGCTGACGCTCACCAAGCGGCAAGAAACATCTCCCAGCGTTTTATAGCGCGGATCAGTGGGCATACGGCCCACGACAATGGGTTTGATTTGGGCTAACCAGGGCTCGCGATCTTTCATCGGTGTCGGCAACAGCGCGGAGGCCACGTATTGGCCGTCCACTCCCGCATACACCATCAGGGCATCGGGTTCTTCCGAGCGGTAGGGCGGATCGAGCTTCCCTTCGGCGGTGGCCATCGGACTGATGAGCGCCGGATCTTTTCCTTGTAGAAGCAAGGCGGTATCGCGCACTCCGATGCCGCTCCAACTGCGCGACGGCCGGCTGGTGTACCACCAACCCTCGATGGGCAATCCCGTGGGCCCATCGAGTTGGTAGCTGACCGTGTGCTTTGTTTGGCCTGTGTTGCGTAATTCAATTTCAAGCGTTAGATGATAAGCGGGTTTTCCACCATCCGCTTTTGCGAGTTTGTAACGCTTAACAAGTTCCAAATCGAAGCTTGGAACCGCGCGCGTGAATTCGACCGTATCGACGTCAATTTGCTTGGCCTGCCAGTTTGCGGTGCGGAGCTTAACGCCCGGCAATTCCGTGTCAAGTCCTGCCAGCGGATCGACCGGCGGCGTTTTATCATCGGAAATTTTTTTATCATCGGCCAAAGTCTTTTTATCGATCTGCCACAACGTCAGCAAAAACGACAACGGATCGTGGGTGTTGCCGGCGACCATGTCGAGCGGCTGTGGCATTTGCATGTCGGCTGTGAACAATTCCGGACGCACAACTTCCAGCGGGCGCTTTCCCAACGTGACCGAAAGCGATTGCGGCTGCCCACCGCGAAGCACCGAAAGTTCAATTTTTTCGCCGGGCGAGCTGTTGTTGATGGCCTTTTCTAGAGCCGCCGCGTCGGCCACCGATTGCGAATTAACTCCTGTGATGACGTCGTTGGGAAGCAGCCCGGCGGCGGCTGCAGGCGTGCCGGGTGCAACCAAATTGATTTTCACTCCTGGGGCAGCATTTTCTGCGGCCAAATGGCCCAAATAGCCGGCGCGGTTTTCTAAATCGCGATACTTCGCGCTGCTTAACTCAATGCGTTCCACAGCCGCGCCGCGATTGGTAAGCGTCACTAATAGGCGGTAGGGATTATTTTCTCCGGCGTCGGCGGAACCAAGCGTAAACCATTGCGTTGGCGTCTCACGTTCTTCGGCTGCATTCGCAGGCGCGGCTTCTATATTGGCGGTGGCCTCTTCTTTCGGTCTTTGTTCATCGCCATTGAGTTTATCGGCCGCGTTCTTTTCCGCTCCAGCTTCGTTCTGTTTTTGTGGGGCCACCGGTTGCGGCGGCAGCGGCCCGCGCAGCCATGCCCAAAACGCAAAATTGGCGGCCAGAATGGCAATCGCCCCGACAATGAACAAAATAAAACGGCGGTTTTCCACGAAGAAATCCTAGACCACGGGCTGAATCAAAAACGGGAGGAATCGGCAAAGCCGAATAGTCGCAGCGCCTAAAGTCGTAGCGGGTTTGACTCTTCGACTTTTTGAATGCTTGGCGCCCACTTACCGGCCCTCCAGTAGCCGGTCGCCGAGAAAATTATCGAGATCGGGAATGTCGTGAATCTTTTGCCGCGTCTTCTCGGCCGGATATTCCACGCGGCGGTAGGTAATTTTGTCGTCTTCCTGCACTACGTAGCAAGCCCGCGGATCGCCGTCGCGCGGCTGTCCGACGGAGCCCACGTTAATCATCGCCTTTTCACTGCCGACACGATATTGAAAATTGATTTCTTCTGGACTGAGGAAATTCATGCCTTCGGTAAACACGCCTGGCACATGGGTATGGCCCTGGAAGCAACACCGTTGTATCAGCGCAAAGCTTTTTTCCAATTTTTTCGGACTACAAATGGTGTCCTCCGGAAACACATATTCGTTAAGCGGATTGCGCGGCGAGCCATGCACGTATAAAAAGCCATTGTCCCGGTGGCTGCGAGGTAGTTCGCCCAAAAATTCCCAGCGCTTGGTGTTGGCGTCGGGATTTCCACGCGGATTTTCCAATTGTTCGCGGGTCCAAAAAATGGCTCGTTCGGCGCCGCTATTAAAACCCTCCGGATCAAATAGCGCCCCTTGGTCGTGGTTGCCCAGCAAGCACATTTTGCAGTTCATGACCAAGTCGATGCACTCGCGCGGGTTGGGGCCGTAGCCGATAATATCCCCCAGGCAGAAAATCTCTGTGATCCCTTGGGCGCGGATGTCGGCCAGCACGGCCTCGAGGCCTTCGAGATTACTGTGAATATCGCTGATCAGGGCTCGCTTCACGCGCGCTTAACCTAACAAGAACATAAACGTGGAACCAGCAGACGCTACACCCTACAGGTTTACGCCGCCGTAGCCCCACGTCGGATGGGTTGGTGTCAATTCATTCTATCTTGTCGCAACGGACAAGGCTAAACTGGCAGTCTACGAAGCAACGCGAAGGCGGTCAAGCCATTGCACGATAGGCATTTGCGTCATCGTATCCATCCGACGGCAGTTTTGACGCGCGCATCTGAATTGCGGTAATTCAAGGCTGCGTTATGCATCGGCCGTCACGAAAATTCCACGAACGTTTCCACTCAGAGCATGCGAATTTTGGCGATTGAAACCACCGATTTAGCTGGTAGCGTGGCAGTGCTGGAAAACGATCGAGCGGTAGTCGGGATCGACTTAGACGCACAGCTGCGAAGCGCCCAATCTTTGGCACCTGGCATCGAAGAATTGCTAAAAACAGCCGGCTGGCAGCCAGGCGACGTGCGGTTAGTGGCCGTGACCACCGGTCCGGGCTCATTCACGGGACTGCG
>DASRSD010000160.1 GCA_035656635.1 Pirellulales bacterium | reverse complement strand
CCATTCTAATCTCCCATAATGCTTGTATCAGCCGTCTCGTTATTTGCATTTTCCACACTATTGCTAAGTCGATCGCATATTTTGTCCACAATAAGTTCCCAATCAGCCATTCCGCGTAATTCGTCAGTGATAATGGTGACCGTTTCTTTTGCAAACTCACGCAAAGCATCCTTGGTAAGCAATTCGCCTGCCTGCAACTCGTAAGCGCGATGTGCTTTCACTAACGCACCGACAGTATTCAGTAAATCGCGCACCATTGGCAAACATGCGGCGCGCTCCGCAGGCGTAGCAGCCGCATTCAGGCGATCTTCGATCAATGATTTGGCCAATGCCAATTCGTCGCGAAGCGTTGTTAAGGTGTCGGATTGCCTGAATTCGGCAATCCGAGCGTTAAATCGTGCTTCATTCAATTTGTAATTCGTAACCGATACGTCCATGTAAAACCTCCTGAAAAATCCCTGCGCCGGCCGAAGCCAGCGCAGGGTCCCCGAAACAGCCGTGCGCCTCCCTGAAAAGCGCGCGGCCGTATATCAATGACTTCGATGCTCGGCGCTCGGCTCTGTTGAGGACGGCAACTGCTCGAAGGCGTCGGCCTCGATTTGCGTTTTGCGTTCACGCAAAGCTTTAATCTGCTCGTCACCGCCGCAACTCTGGCGTCAATCTTAGCTTGCTTGGCATCCCGCCATTCACGGTCAAGCACCGCATAATGCGCCAAATCTCCACTGCGCGCGAGTTCTAAACGTGCCTCGGCAGCTTTGATTTCAGAAAACGTGAAGTGTGGATCAAAGCGCATTTCCAATAGCTCCCGCTTGGCATGGCTCACGGCTCGTTGGCGCTTCGGATCGGATTCCAATTCCAACCGCTCTGCCTCGGCATCGGCCTTCGTATCCCATTCTCGGGCGCAGCGCTCATACATATCTCGGCGCGTTTCTCTACGTTCGGGATCGACGAATCCAGAATCAAGTGCTTTTTGATATGGATTCTCGCGAGCGACTTCATTCTTCGCTTGTCGCATTGCCTGCGCAGTGAATTCAGCTACCCGCTCGTTGCGGGTACGGTCGTCAAAGTGCTCAACGCCGCGCGAAAGTTCGTGGTCGGACAGTGGCCTCCCGGCATTGCTTTCCAATGTCGAAATGACCTTTGTGCCATGCTCGTTCAATCTGGCAAGCGCAGCTTTGCGGCTCGACTTGTTTGTTGGGTCGAACCCGAATTCCTTGCCGTCCAAAGAATGGATAAAGCGGTCTCGTTTTTCAAAATATCTAACTCTTGCGTTCATTATTTTCCTCTCTGCCCGATTCATTGCGTCGGGCGGGTTGTGGGTTCGATCATTAAGCTCCGAATCGCGGCAAACGTGGCACAAGCAACGGCGCGATAAAATCCTTGACCGCGAATGTTTCGGCGTATTTTCCAAGTCGCACCGTTAGTAATTCTTGGATTGGATTCACGTATGTATCATTTGTGGGGTGCGCTGCTTCCATTTGCGCGAGCTTGTCCAGCAGCAAATAGAGCAAGCTGAGTTGCATTCCGTCGCCTTGCGCTTCAACAGTGAGCGTAAGATCGTCGCGAATTCGTTCGTAAACATTTGGCATCGGATTTTTCTCCTGCGATTGATATTGGCCCGCAACGATTGCACGGGCATCTTTGAATTGGCGTGAACTGACTAAACGGCCGTGGCCAATTGAATTGTGATTGGCCGTTGGCCATGTACCTGAGTGGCAGAGATTTCAACCTCGATTCCGTGGGCGGCAAGTGCGCCAACTGCGTCGTCAAGGTAACTGGAAAGCGTAGCCGGACTATTGCTCCATTCGCCTTTTCCAATGGCTTTGAGCAGGTCGCCGACGAAACCGTGCCATCGGTTGTTCCGTTTGATAAGTTGCGTAATCTTTTCAATCAAAGCTTGAACAATCGTTTCGCGTTCTGTTTTTTTGTCGCCCTGCATCATTTCAATTTTGTCGGGAGTAGTTAGCACGGGTAAAAATAATCTGCCGGCTGAACGGGGTAACGGTGTGTCAAACAACGTCGCCAGAAAATTCGGCGCTTCGCTTAGGAGCGACGGAGCCATTTCGTCGGTCCACGGAATCAACTTTTCTTCGATCGGAGTCACGGGGATTACCACGATGCGGTCGTCGTGCTGTTCAACGGGACAAGCATCACGACCATTGGCTGTTTGAATAAAGTGCGCCGTGTTTGTCAGCGTGTACGACGTCGTGCGCATCTCGCGAATCGAAATCGTCGGACTGTCGATCCAGGATTTGATCTTCCCGTATGCGGAGCGGGGCAATGATACCTCTTCCACATAACACAGCACTGCGCCGGCCAACTGTCCGTTGAACTTTTCGACCAGCGCTTCGCGAACGTCGGTTGCGCCTCCGTCAAAAAGCATTCCCAAGGCGCGATGCAAACTCGACTTGCCCGTGTTATTTTCCGGCGACCATAAGAACAACCACGGCAACGGTTGTTTCGGCCGCTTAATGAGACTAGCTGCCCAGAGCAACAGGTATCGTGAACCTGACGTGACACCATACTGTCTGCACCACGGATCGGTGCTTACTGCCGGGTCCAGCATTCGACCGCATTGCTTGAAGATAAGATCGAAATGCCGATGGTTTCCTTTGGTACCCGGCACTATCAATTTTCGGCCATGTCGATTCCAGCGTCTCCCCGCCAGAAATTCAGGCTGAAAAGGTTCATTAACAAGAGTCCACGGATGCTTCGCGGCGGCTCCCAGAACTCTCCTTGCACCGTCTTTCTTGCATCCATCGTGGATTAGTGCGTCTTCAAGCGTCGATTTGCTCTCAAACCCCCAAGTTCCATCATCGCGCTCCATCGCCCAGCCAGCATCTTCGTTTGTTGGCGTGGTAAGATGTCGATACTTATCGTTGGATTCATCATCGCAGGGCAGGTCGATTGCGAAGTGGCGTTTGAGCTTTCGTCCTTCGCCGGCCCAGCCGTTCACTTGCTCTTTGCCGATCCGATCGCATGTAACTAAGAGGCCACCATTTTGAATTGAGAAACTTACCGCGCGTTCCGCAACCGGCGGTAAGCTGATGCGGAAGTATCCAGCAGCACGATTCGCGGATTCAAGCGTCGGGCAGGTAAAACCCTTTCCAGTCCATACTCCGTCAACGGCACGGCAGATATTTTGCAAATCGAGAGATTGATTGAACAGAATGCATGCTTGACCGGATTTTGTCTCACCCCAAATGCTCGTTTCCTTTGCATTCCCCAACCGCACAACCAACATCGCACCATTGGGTCGCAGGTATGCGTAAGCGTTCGGTTTGCCAGGATCGCTTCCTTCGCTTACCGTCTCAAAAAATCCCCGAAGCCTCAAAGTTTCGTGAACTTTGGCAAGTTCTGCCGTGTGCAAATGGTAGCAGCCGTGGTCCGGCAGATAGATCAATGTGGCGTGTTTAACGTACTCCGCGAATATAGCGTCATGCTGTCTATCGCGACGAACCTTCGGTTGAGAAGCCGCAAAATCCTCATTCAATCCTTCAACATAGATTTTGCTTCGCTTTCTCGTTACCACAGGTAAATAGTCGCACCAATTTGGCACGTCTATTGGCGACAGCTTAGTGGTTGCTTTTTTGAGAAGTTCAAAACCACGGTTTTCGTCAGTCGCACGCCTGGACCAAAACCACATATTGCCGCCGCACGCATCGACGGATGCTGTCAGGTCCATCCCAAGGTCGTGCGACAATTTCGCCAAAATTGCTCGTGCAAGAGCGGCGTGCTCCGTATGGTTTACAACATTCTTGAAGTCGGAAAGATGAACATAAATGTGTCTGCCTCTTCCCCCCGTGGAACGGCGTAGCTCGGCGTAACCAATTCTTTCTACGGCAATATCAATTTCTTGAATTTCGGCATCCGAAATTCCGACCCCTTCCGCATGACCTAAGATCGTATCGAAATCGAAACCGACCCACTGGCTGCCATCCGCTCCGAATCCCGTCGATCCGATTTCGCTAGCGTATTCTTCCAATGGATACGTCAGGTAACGCTCTGCCCAATCTGGCTTGACTCCCGCGTCGCGCGGGTAGCGGAAATTGTAAAAATCTCGTCCGTTATGTCGTCTTTTTGCTGGATTGTTATCATCATCAACTGGTTCACCAATGTCTGTCCGAATGTTGACCTGTATTTCAACTGGCCAACTCTTCCAAACGCGCTTCACTAAATCTTCATTTTGTGAATTACAGGATGCTTGAAGGAATCGGGGAAGCCCCACTGAAAACTCGTTCATACAATGCCTCAAACTCTCTTGTTCAGGGATACACGAAACCAGCGGAGAGTAAGACGGCTGGTTGCGCAGCAATTGCGGCAGGCAGCCGCTTTGAATTAGCTATTGGCAGGGTGAGCGGTGAGGGGAAATTCTCCGCTTCCCTTTTCTAATTGGCGCGCGCTTGGAGAGAGAGAGTGCGCGCGGAAGAGAAAGATAAATAATTGTCAACCGCTCACCGCTCACCCGCGACCTGCCGGCATCCAGGTGCCAAGCTACACGGCTGCAAGCGGCGGGCAGGTGTATGTGACCGTTCCTTCCTGTACCAATACAGTAGCGCATTCCGGTCGGTTTTTATAAAAAAACTGAAATTGCTCTTGGCTGTCGGCTCAGTTGAATCGGTTTTGGGATGCCACGGTCTGTACGCCAATGCCGTCCTGTACCAATACAGTAGTGCGAAGTGGTCCTTTTTTATAAAAGTTTCCCAAAATAGTTCGGATACTCGGCGATCTGCCCACACGGTTATCAATCGGCCCCACGGTTACAGTGGCCGGAAGTCTTGCCAGACAGCCCCCTGACCGTCTGGGAAACCGTCCAAAAGCCTTTTGTGAAGTGCCGCCCGACTCCGGCCAGCATACTTTGCCGCGTCAGAAACCGACCTAAAAAGCCTCACAGCGCCATCAGGACCGAAACGTAGCAGAGGGCGGCCCATTCCACGCCGATACTTGCCCGGTGGCACAGGCGCGTGCGATTCTAGCCACGGTGCCATGCCGCCGGCCCAGCGGGTAATTTGTTTCAAACGCTCGCGAGCTAATCGCCTAGCAGCAGAGGCGCAAATTGGATGCGAACCGCCGGCAATCCAACGCCATTTTTCGCCAAACGCTCCCGGTATCCGATCAATACGGCAAGGTATCACGCGCACAGGTAGACCAGTGGCGTCGATCATTTCAATAACACCCCAGCGATTTAGGTTCACGAATGCTCCAAGTGTAAAATTTGAGTCTATACCGCCAAACACCCGCCCGCTGCTAATATCCAAACGACTTATGGCAATGCAAAATTGTTCAGGTAGGTTTTTAATTCAAGTTTGACAATTTGTCGAAATTGAAGCATGGTTGAATTAGGAGAGTCAGCCATGCAAAAGCACGTTGCTATGTATGTTCGCGTTAGTTCCCGCCGACAAGATCATCGCAGCCAGTTGCCCGATCTAGAGCGGTGGTCAGCCGCACAATCGCGGCCAGTTGTGTTTTACCGTGACAAATTCACGGGCAAGACAATGGAGCGGCCGGGTTGGAAAAAGCTACAGGCAGCCATTGAACACAGGGAAGTCGCCACAGTCGTTTGCTGGCGATTGGATCGGCTTGGGCGCACTGCTCGCGGGCTGACGGCGCTTTTTGACGATCTTCAACACCGTGGAATCAATCTCGTTTCGCTTCGCGAAGGGATTGATCTTTCGACGCCGGCAGGGCGGATGCTGGCGAACATGCTTGCGAGCGTGGCTCAGTTTGAAACAGAATGCCGTGCAGAGCGCGTGCTAGCCGGGCAAGCGGCAGCCCGCGAACGTGGCGTAACGTGGGGTGGACGCAAGGAAGGAACGCAAACCAAAGCCATTGCCGAAAAGGTCCAAGCTATTCGCACGTTGCGCAAGGCTGGTGAAAACGTCAGCAGCATTGCACGGGCGTGCCAAGTTTCTCGCCCAACAGTTTACGCCGTGATTCACGGCGGATGGTAGAGGGAGGGTTTTTTCTCGAAATTGAAACGGGGTTATCCGACTGGCGCGAGTTGCCATGCTCTATTGTCATTGCAACACCGAAAAACAGCCGGCGCTGCCGCGTCACTGATTACCGTTCTTCGCATCTTGCGATTGTCGATATAAAACGGTTGGGGCCGGTTCGCCCCATCGCCGCTGCCATTCATCTTCCCATTCGTGAAGATGTTTTTGTTGCGCTGCATTCACCGCATCTTCAATCATCTTGGTTTGAGCTTTTTGCTCTAGTTCGGCTTTTGTCGGATATTGACTTGCCACGGTCCAAATTATTCCGAACGTCAGGACAATCAGAATTCCAAGAGCCGTCGTGCTTTTAGTTGTACTCACGATGTTTTCCCCGAAAACAAAAGGGAGCGCCACACTGGACCCTCCCAGAGTCCCCGCCAAGGGACCAAACGAAGGCCAGGCGGCGCTCCCCGTTTCCACGGGGAGCGCTCAGCCTGTCTCGTTTGGAAAGAGCCGTCGGGCTCAGTTTGGCGGTATCTCTGGGAGACAGATTGATGCACTCGCATCAATTTCAAATTGTGACAGCCACTATGGGGCTGTGGTCGTTATTTCTCCAATGGGCAAGGGTTAGACCAAATCAAGTCTAGCATTTTGTTCTGAAAACCAAGGGCGGCGCGCCGTCGCCGTCATTTTAGCCGAGAATCGGCCATGCGCCATCGTGGAACGCAGAGCGTCAATGCAGCAACCAAGCGACTAGGCCGAAAAGTACCAGCCCGCCGACGATCCAGGCGGTCAGTCGGCCGACGCCGGCGAAGTCTTGATCTTGCTCCGGCGTGGATGCGATGTACGTGGTCCAGAAATCGTCGTCTTGATCGTCCATAAGCCCAATTCTAGTTGACGTCGCTTTTCCAGTCCAAAGGCGTTCACGAGAAATAACAACAATGTCGCTCTGGTTACATGATTGAATAGGCTTTGATTAGAGCAGGTCTATTATTCACTTGCTTGACAGCGGCATTCTGTGAGCGTTAGGCTGTCGGTGTACGAATGCCCTGATTTACCGACACATTCATTTGGAGCGTATCTGCCGTGACCGAACATTCTCCAGCATCTGAGGGCAAAGTCGTACAAGATTTTATCGCGAAATTGGCAAAGCTAACTGACGAAGGCCGCCAACGGGTGATGCAAACAGTTGCCACATTCTACAGCCTCTCACTGACACAATCGCATCGAACTGGCGAGGCATTTGCGAGCCCTTCGCGACACGTCGCCGCGGATTCCCCGTCTCGTTTTTCAGATCACGTCGATTTGGAGCCAAAGGAGTTCATTCGCGAAAAACATCCAACCACCGATGTTGAGCGTGTCGCGTGCCTTGCGTACTACCTATCGCATTATCGCAACCTGCCACATTTTAAGACGCTCGATATTAGTACGTTGAATACTGAAGCCGCACAGCCCAAGTTTTCTAATCCATCTGTTGCTATATCCAATGCGCTACGGACGGGGTACCTCGCAGAAAGTTCGAGAGGCCACAAGCAAATAAGCGCGGCTGGCGAGAACTTTGTAATGGCGTTACCCGATCGAGAAGCGGCAAAGCATGCAATGGACCGAGCGCGGTCAAAGCGCAAAAAACGCGCTGGTACTTCCAAAAAGTCGTGAATCGAGTAACGCACAGATCACTTTATGCGGCCGCCAGCCAAAAAAATTACGATCTATAACCACAAAGGTGGAGTAGGGAAAACTACTTTGACCGTGAATGTCGCTGCTGCGCTCGCGGCAGAAGGCATGCGAGTTCTTTTGGTTGATAGCGATCCACAATGCAATCTCACATCATATTTGGTGCCAGATAATGTTGTCGATGACCTGCTTGATACTTCCGAAACATCACACGGCAGAACAATTTGGTCGGCACTAAAACCGATTTGTGATGGTGATGGTCAAGGCCGCGTTGTGAAGTTGCTGGAAATGCCGGGACAACCTCGCGCATTTTTACTTCCCGGCGACATTCAGCTTTCACGATTTGAATTGGCACTTAATGATGCTTGGACAGATTGCTTCAAGCGAAGGGTGCCGGGGTTTAGGACGACCACGGCGATAAGTGAATTGGTGGAGTCGCTTTGCAAAGTTCATCGTTTCGACTATGTCTTTTACGATGCTGGCCCTAACATTGGCCCACTAAATCGAGTCCTGCTGCTTGACTCTGACTACTTCATTATTCCCAGTGTATGCGATTTCTTTTCGGTCCGGGCGCTCATTACGCTCGGACAGACACTGAAGGATTGGATCACCGATTGGGAAACAATTGCAACGCTCGCACCGAGCAAAGTCAAGCTCTTGAAGGGGCAACCGCAGTACCTTGGATATATTCCGCAACGGTTTCGCACCTATGGCGGAGAAATGGCATCCACGCCCGCCACATACGCCTCACTGTTTGAGCGTCACATATACCGCGACGTTGTTTCGGTGCTGAAGCATGTGGTGACCCCATTGCGAAGAACGGGCAAGGTCGGCCACAAACTCGGGGAAGTCAGGGATTACGGTCCGCTCGTCCAGCAATCACAAGCTAAAGGTGTTCCTATGTTCCTCGTCAATACAGGAGACAAACATAAACGCCGGAACGCAATAACAGACTTTCGCCAGATTGCGAAGCGCATTCTTACATTGACTCGGTGAGCCAGTCACGCACCCGAAATCATTTATGGCGAAGACAACTTATACGCCGAATGTGGCCGAGCGAAAGCGAATAAGCGACTGTGTTAATTTATTTAAGCGCGAACGACATGACTTTGAACGATTTGCAGAGGTGTTGCATGGTGACATCGCGACTGCACCCGGTTTAGTTCCATTTATTAAATTTGCGAAACACCGAGTTAAGGACCCGAGCCACCTGAGAGAAAAACTTCGTCGCAAATGTATCGAATGCAAACGAGGGGGAAAGCACTTCGACATCACAGCGACCAATTTATTCTCGCGAATAACCGACCTTGCTGGAGTGCGCGTACTTCATCTGCATACGGATCAGATGCGTGCGATCCATCCGCAATTGCTTGCTCTCTTTAAGCTGCAAAAATACGAATTGCTCGAAGGCCCAATTGCGAATCTCTGGGACCACGAGTACGAGACTTTCTTTTCGTCGATCGGAATCAAGTGCAACGTGCGCGTCGATACGATGTACACAAGTGTTCATTACGTAGTGCGTGCGAATACTACGACGGAGACCGCGTGCGAGTTGCAAGTGCGTACATTGAGCGAAGAACTATGGGGCGAAGTCTCGCACAAACTTAATTACCCAAAACGGACCACGAGCGTTGCATGTAATGAACAATTAAAGGTATTAGCACGCTTGACATCAAGTGCAACGCGCCTCGTTGATTCCATATTCAAATCTTATGACGATCACTGCAAATAATAGTGCAGTGTCCCGAATATTTGGGTAGGTAGGCTGCCAAATGACTTTACCCGATCGCCTTGCTGAATTACTACTATCGCATCCTCGCCTTTTCAGCACGGTTAATTTAGCCGTCGATCGCGTGCAGCAATGGATGGAAAAGGCCCATCTGACATTCTTTCCTGATTGGACCGACCACGGCCCGCTTCATGTGGAACAAGTGCTTGTCACGGCAACATCATTGATTTCCGATGAAGCATGGAAGTCTGTCACCGCGCAGGACGCAGCGGCACTTGTACTTGCTACTTTGCTCCACGACTCGGCGATGTTGCTGAATGAAGATTGTTTTGCAAGCCTTGTTACTCAACCGCGCAAGCGAATTAGAGGCATCGGGGATAAGCCGTGGCATGTACTTTGGAAGGAATTTCTGATCGAGCAGCAAAAATATGGGTCTAACGCGCTCAGGGGCATGTTCCAGGACGATCAACTCGATATTCTGTTGCCGCCTGACGTGTGGACTGCGCAACAACGGAGAATTATCGGTGAAGAATTCCTTCGCAAGCATCATAGCCGCTTAGCGCATGAGATAGCGCTTTGGGGGTTGCCGCAAGTTACTGGTTCGCCATTTAGACTTATCAATGGAATAAAATATGAAGTGCGAGACATCGCGGGATTTATCGCACGCAGTCATTTTATGGAGTTGAGAGACTGTCTAGGCTATCTGCGTAACAAATACGATGTTCGCGAATATCAAAATATTCATGCCGTGTTTTTGATGGCAGCATTGAGAGTGGCCGACTATTTGCAATTGCAAGCGGAACGTGCCCCCCGCGAATTTCTGCGAATCCACAAGCTCCGCAATCCGAAATCGCGCGACGAATGGATAGCCCATAAGGGCATACGCGACGTGCGCCAAAGTCACGAAGACCCAAAAGCAGTATTTGTACACGCAAAGCCGAAAGACGTTAAGACATTTCTGAAGATCAAGGGATGGCTTAATGGAATTCAATACGAACTTGACTCGTCTTGGGAATTGCTTGACGAACTCAATGGCCGATATTCCGGTCTGCAAGACCTAACACTGACCATTCGCCGAGTAAGATCAAATCTCGACGACATCAGGCAATTTGGGAACACGGTGTCGTATGTGGCAGCGGACATCCAATTCCGCGCCGAAGGTGGCGAACTGCTTAAGAAATTAGTCAAGCCACTATATGGTGACAATCCCGAGATTGGCGTTCGTGAACTCTTACAGAACTCTGTAGATGCAGTTCGTGAACTACGAGTATACAAGCCACGTTATGTTCGTGAGCCGATTGACGTGTTCGGCGGCACAACGAGCAATGCGGACGTGGTCTTATTATTTGAGGACAATGATTCAGGTGCATACTTCACTATCGAGGATCGCGGCATTGGGATGACCGATGCTGTAATCCGTGAGTATTTTTTGACGGCCGGAAAATCTCTTCGCGAGAGCCGTGAATGGAAGTCACTGTTTCTAAATGATGGTGCCCCAGTTCTTCCACGTTCCGGACGTTTCGGAGTAGGGGCGCTGGCAGCGTTCCTCATGGGCGATCAAATACATGTGTCGTCGCGGCATTTTGAACATCGTATTGGATACGAATTCACCGCTCGCTTAAACGAGGAATCAATCGCAGTCAAAAAGATCAAGCAACCGGGATATGGCACGCGAATTCGTGTTCGGCTGTCAAACAGGGCACGAGACACCCTCAGAAAGTACGACAGTTGGGATTGGTACTGTCTTGAGTATCCAGTCGTTGAGCGATTCCATATCACGAATGGAAGCGCTTTACTGCTCGAAGGGCGGACTAAGCGACCACTGCCGGGCACATCCAATTCATTATCACAATGGTTTTCGCCGAACAATCCAATTTGCTGGCACTACTTGGAGGCGAAAGGATTTACGTCCGTCCATTGGGGTTTTGAATTCTTGGAGTGGTATTTTCGCAGGTTTCCTTATACCGGCCGATATGGCCGGTATTCCCCCCGTGAGTCAAAGAGAAGAGATAAATCACGACATTCATTGCCCCCGAGGCTTACTTGCAATGGACTTGTTGTAATCGACGACAATGACACGAAGTTATCCCTCAGTGCCAACATACTGGAAATCTCTTTTCTATCGGTCATCGAAGGATCGCAGCATTTGCCGCTAACACTCCAACGAGACGGCCTCGAAGCAGCGTTGCCATTTGCAGAGGAATTGGCGGACGACACTTTAAAGAGTCTCATCGCATTTGCGATTCTTTTCGCGCCGCAAAACATCGCACAAATCGCATCACGAGACGTATATCCGATGCCCTGGAAAAACGCCCTAGTGTGTTGTTCGACGGGCACCACATTTCTCGACCCCGGGTTGCTTAGGACTTGCCGCGCATCAACTCTCGTAATATCTCGCGCGTATGATTGGCAGGAGGCCATGCCGCCGATTAAGTGGAATGACAAGGTCGCCGTGTGTTTTGACGCGCCAGAGCATTTGAGCGAATTGAGCGTAAAACAAATTGGTCGCCTCTATTCCCACCAGCATCGCACGACTCTTGTAAATGAGATCAAAGAAATATTGGAAGTGCCCGAAGATGATCGCCCTGGCACTAGAGTAATTTCAAAGCGTCTCCGAAACGGCTGGCAGGCAACATTGGGAGCCTGTCCACCAACTGTCATTAAGATCAGTTCGCTTCGATTGAGCCGACATTCCATTGTCGAATGCTATTTGTCTGAGCGCGATAACATCGCACCATCCCGCCTCGAAAAGATGATGTTGAGGTACACCGGCGATGGGGTGATTCCGTATGGTTTTAATGAAAGGCGGACTCGCTTAAAAGATGCGATATCCGAACTCCGGCCATATATCCATCTGTACCGGGAAGCTGCTGAGAGACTTAAGTCGCTGACAGGTTCGATTACGAGACCGATGTTACCAGAATGAAAGTAGGTAAGTATCGCTCTATCCATTTGTCTCTGGTTCATTTGTTGCCGTCTGATCGACTGAAAGTACCGTTGATTGCATTAGAATTAGATCATTTAACAACCCTCATCGTATTCTGCGGCATGTTTACGAGTGATGCACCCATCGCATTTGTGATTTTTAGCCCACTCAACCACATAGTCCGGCCAACCATGTTGTCCTGCCATTAAGTTTAGGCTGCGCAACCAAGTTTCAAACATTTCGACATGATGGTGATTCGCGTTGCTTCGGTGTCCCTGCTGTTGGTGGCATATCTGGTTAAGGTCAGGAGGAAGCAGTTTGGCGCTGCTGCCGAAATAGTAGAAGCGACGAGAAATCAAAACATTTTCGCCCCGCAGATCAGTTACTCTGTTTTCTGGACCATGCACGCTAGGTCGCTGAATCGGTGATTCCAGGCTAACTGAATAGTCGTAAATGCAGTCACCGAGTCGTTCCGACAGGTCAGCACTGTCGATTCGAGGGATGCGATGGGGCCAATCGGAATGTGCCTTTTGATCGTATTCTTTTAACGTAAGAACTTCATCGACTCGCATCGCATAAACCAATCGCCCACTGAGATCGCCACTCGGCGCATTTATTGATCCAAGTCCCGCAACCCAATCGCCAACTTTTGCGACTCGTCGAATTCCCGGCTTGCAAATGGCCAACGAACACATTCCATAGAATGGATTGGGAGCCGCGCCGTCATCAACTGGGATTGTGTAGGTGAAAAGGCGTTTCATATTACAGGCGCTCCAGCGCTATGCGGGCTTCGGCGTTTGAACGGAAGCTATTCTACTGCATCCAGCAACGTCAGGATTGCTTGGCGAATTGGTGCAGGCAGTAGCGGCCATGCGGTTACAATCCTTATCAATTCATCGACAAGTTTTGCCGCGTCTGCGCCAACTGCACCGGATTCTGCACCGCCTTGTTGCGAAACATCTGTTTTTCCCGTATCTTGCGAGGGCGGTCGAATCCCGTGCCCTCCGCTGGCGTGGTCTCTGTTACCCGCGAATAATACACATTTCGCCATATAACTCGCGCGGAACGAAAGGTACAGCAACCTCTGTTGAAACGTCGGAATCTTATGACTCGCCTGCCACCAGGTGCACGCGAATTTGCGATTCGTGACCGTCGCGGATGACGGTAATGTTCACGTCGTCGCCGGGGTGGAAGCTGTCAATCACAGAAAGAAAATCGTCGGCTGTCAGCGTCGGCTTGCCGTTTACGGCAGTGATGATATCGGCCGCGCTGCGATCGATCGTTTGCGACTGATACACAAACGGCCCCTGCCGCTTTTTCTCGGTCACAATTTTGAAGCCGCGCAGGCCAGCCTGATCGGCCGGACCACCTGGCTGAACCGCGGCCACCAATAATCCCTTGTCGGTCTCGTACACCTTCGTAATGCCGGTATCGGGCCGGGTAACGTGGCCCGTGGCGATTAATTCCGGCACTACCCTGGCAATCACTGCAGAGGGTATGGCAAAGCCCACTCCGGTGTTTTGTCCGGTTTTGCTGGCGATGGCCGTGTTCATGCCAATTAATCGGCCGTGACTGTTCAACAGCGGACCACCGGAATTGCCAGGGTTGATAGCGGCGTCAACTTGGATGACGGACTTAATTGTGCGATTGGTGCGCGATGGCAGCGTCCGATCCAAGCTCGACACAACGCCTGTGGTCAGCGTGCGTTCCAGGCCGAACGGATTGCCAATCGCATAAATTCGTTGGCCGACTTTCAGCCGAGTGGAATCGCCGAACCGGACAGGAAACAGCGTATCGGCCGGTGCATCAATTTTCAAAATTGCCACATCCGTCGATGCGTCTTTGGCAATGACTCGCGCCGGATAATTCTTGCTATCGTACAAAGTGGCCTCAATCTCTTTTGCGCCTTCCACGACATGATAGTTCGTCAGAATGTGTCCTTGCTGATCGAGCACGCTGCCCGAGCCAGTTCCTTCTTGAACAAAGTCGAGCAAAAACATCGACGTGCCGCTGGCCTCGGTTTTAATGTTCACGACGCTGCGGTTGCAGGCCTCATAGACCGCCACATTCACACGCTCCTCGGGAGTCAACTCCTCAGCGCCTTCCAAGGTTGGCGCGGGACCAAGTGCCAACGGTCGGTTGCCATCGCCGGAGCGGTTTGCAACAGGCGGCCGCGGGGCAGGAAAATCCGCTGGTCCTGGTGCTTGGGCACGATAAGGTTCTTCGGCCTTAACGGTGGGAGCCAAATTCGGCAAATTCCACCAAATCGATGCCGCCAAAGCCCCAATGACCGCGCAACTCAAACAATCAATCAACGTGTGTGTAGTTCGCATGGCAACCGCACGAGTAAATGGTTGATCCAACGACAGTCCGCTTATTGAATACCCATAAACCGAGAATATCTGATTATAGGGCTGATTGGGAGAGTGACAGGCGTGGGACTTGGCGCGGAACGCTTTACGCCGTAGGGGTTTTTGCCGCACGGCCACCCCGGCAAGACGCAGTTCTTTAAAAGCGAATCAGGCTCGAAGGAAAAGCCTCGAGCGTGCTCGGAATTCATTACTTTCCGCAAAATAGCCGCATTTTATGCCCATGCGGCCTGATTTGTTGAAGATGTAAAAATGGGAAATCTCATAGCGTAAGGTTAGGTGAGTGAATACAATAGGATTATTCCGCTGGAGGCCCAGCGGCGGGTCAAGGTGGACAACTTTCTCCAATTTGTTTGTTCATTCAGCGCAGACCTGAAGCATTCGTACCGGAACACAATGCCTGTCTGCGCAATCGCCTTTGCGCCGGAGTACCCAAATTATGTTGCGAACCACTGGCAGGTTCCTCCTTGTGGCCCTAACGGTGGCCATGGCTGCGCCGAACATTTCGCTATCGGCCACCCCGCCGAAATCGACTGAAAAATCGGCTACCGAGACCACTCGCTTCGATGCCTACGCCAAGCCCGACGGCACTTCCTACTATGCGCTAAGCTTGATGCCTCAAGTTACTTTGCCGGCGGCAGAGTCAAGCGATGTCGTGATCTTATTCGATACTTCAGCCCGGCAAGTAGGACCCTACCGCGAGAAGGGCTTGGAAATGCTGCGCGGCTTGCTGGCCACGCTGGGGAATAACGACCGCGTGAAGCTGATGGCGGTTGACTTGAATGCCGTACCGCTGACGACAACGTTCGTATCACCCCGTGGGCCCGAAATCGAAGCCGCGCTGCAGCAATTGCAGCAGCGTGTTCCGCTGGGGGCCACCGATTTGGAAGCCACGCTCAAAGGCATTGCCGGCAGTTTCAATGCCGCGCCGGCTAAACAAACCAATGCGTTATCACATGCGGCGGTATACATCGGCGACGGCCAAAGCAACGCCAACTTGATTGGCGAAGATGTGAATAAAGTCATGGATCAATTGGTCAAAAACCGTGTTTCCTTTAACTGCTTTGTCGTGGGCCCTGGCGATAACAGCGCCTTGTTGGCCGCGCTCGCCAATCAATCCGGCGGCGTTCTTCTGCTAGATAGTGATCAAGTCGCCGGCCGTGAAGTGGGCGCTCATTTCGCTCAGGCGATACACGAACCGATCATCTGGCCAACCGATCGGAAATTGCCCGCTTTTCTGACCGATGTTTATCCGACCAATACGCCACCGTTGCGCACCGATCGGGACACCGTTTTATTGGGCACCGGTGCGGCGGACGGAACGTTTGCCGTCGAAATTAAAGGAGACGCTTTCGGCCAGCCCGTCGATATGAAATGGGATGTGAAAGCTTCCAAGCCCAGCGACGACAACGCTTATCTGGCGCCCTGGGTCGAGTTCGCTAAAAACGACGGAGGCCGTCGCCTGCCGACACTAGGTTCCGAAGGTTTGTGGGCCGCCCGGCGCGTGTCGGACATGAATGCTCACACCTTCGCGCAATTGGGCCGGCAGGCTGCCGCTGAGGGAAACGTGAAGCAAGCCCAACAATTTGTCGACGAAGCGCTAAAGCGCGATCCGATGAACTCCAACGCGCTGGTGCTTAAGCAATCGATGCAAAGCGGCGTGCTGCATGCCAGCGCCATGTCACAAACGGAAGACGCGGCGCCGACAGTTGCGCAAACGGCTGTAACCGACAAGCCTCAGCCCAACGATGCCGCACCCGTTACGGATAATTCCAAAGACAGCGATTTGCTTAATTCCGTCGAGCAATCGCAACGAGTCATTCAACAAAAAGTGATGACCGAAACAACTGTCGCGCTCAATCGTGCGCGCGATCAAATGACCAATGACCCAGGGGCGATCCTGGAAGATCTGAAATTGCTGATGGACCGCGTGCTTCGTGTGCCCGAGTTATCCAGCGATCAACGGGCCGACCTGCGTAGCCGACTTTCTGCGTTGATGGAACAAGCCTCGCAGCGCCGTTTCGAAAAGGAAGCGGCCGACGTGCAGCGCGCACAAAACATGGCCGAAGCGCGTGATCGAAAACGGATTCTCGATACTTTGATGGTGAAGGAGGAACGGCTTAAAGGCCTCATCGACCGATTTAACGCGCTCATAGAGCAGGGCTATACCAATGCGGACCAGGTAACGAATGAACCCCTGCGGGCATCTCGGCGCGATGCTGCCGATGAATTCCGCCGCGCGGCTGCCAATCCGTATGGCCGTGCGCCTGTAGCAGCCACCACGGCCCCAGCATTCTCTGAATTCACTCAATACAGCGTCGAGAATGCCGCCGTGCGAGATGCCGCGGAGCGGAGTTTTATGGATACGCTGCACCTGGTGGATATTTCGCACATTCCATTCCCGGATTCTCCGCCGATCGTGTATCCCGATGCGGCATTTTGGCGAAAAATCAGCCGCGATGAAAATAATCATCCGGGCGGCCGTATCACAAAATACAGTTCCATGGATTTGTTGAGCTCCAAACCATCGGAATTGGCAATTATTAAGGCACTGGATGACAAAACAAATTTAGACTTCCAGGGCACTCCGCTCAGCGATGCCATGGAGTTCATTGCCGACAAGCATCATATTCCCATTCAGTTCGACCCGGCCGCGCTCAAGGATGCCGGTCTGGATCCCACCACGATGCAAGTCACCATGACGTTCAAGGATGTTTCCTTGAAGTCGGCATTAAAGCTCATGTTGGCGCAATTCAATTTAAGCTATCTCATCAAGGATGAAGTGCTGCAGATTACCACGAAAGAGAAAGCTGACACCACACTCACTACCAAGGTGTATTACGTGGGCGATTTGGTGGTGCCCATTCAATCGCAAGGTATCAATCCGTTCCAGCTCGGCGGCGGGTTGGGTGGTGGTGGTGGCGGTTTGGGTGGCGGCTTGGGCGGTGCCGGCGGTGGTGCTGGTGGTGGTTTGGGCGGCGGTTTAGGGGGTGGAATGGGCGGCGGTGCGGGTGGCGCGTTTAGCCTCCCGCCGGAATCTACGACTGCAATCCTCCCACAACCCGACACCGGCGGTGCACTGGACGTGAGCGATTCGCCAAACGCACCCAGTCAAAAACCGCAGCAGGCCGACAGCCGTGTTTCAACCAGCGTGCGGCCAGTTTCCAATACCGCGCCCACCGTAACCAATGCAGCCGCGCCTGCGACAACAGATAAAATCGCGGTCAATGCAGGTTCCGACCCAAATAAATCTTGGAACGAATACTTCGCTAATTTAAAGCAGCCGGATGAACAGCACGTCGTGGAAATTACTCGCAAACGAAATGCCGCCATTGCGGATACAGCCAAGGAATTAATGAACGATCGGAAGTTTGATCAGGTCACGGCCTTGATTAACGCCGCATTGCGCAATGGCTATGCACAACCTTGGATGTACGAAGCCCTGGCATTGTCGCTGCAAGCCTGCGACCAGCCCAAGGAGGAAATTGAACGGGCGCTAATGTCGGCGGCTGATTTTGCTCGTTCGCCGACCGATTTAGTGAATGTCGCCATTTACATGGCCCGCATTGGCTTGGACGCTCGCGCACTAAAATTACTGCGGCAGGTTTCTGTCTTGGAGCCGTTCCGTCACGAGCCGTACCTGCACGGCCTAACCATCGCCCAGCGATTGAACGACGTCGACGGCATTCGGTGGGCATGCTTGGGCGTTTTGAGCCAGGCCTGGCCAAACGACAAAAAGGAAATTGTACAAACGGCTCAATATGCGGCGGATGCCCTTTTGGACAAATTGCGCAGCGCGGGGCAGGCCAAGCAAGCAGCCGAATTTCGGAAGCAGCTGGATGATGCGCAAATTCGCGACTGCATGGTGAAAGTCAGTTGGACGGGAAATGCCGATATTGATTTGGCGATTGAAGAACCGACCGGCGCCATTTGCAAGTTTACTAATCCGCGCACTACCGGCGGCGGAGTGATGCAGGGCGATACCTACGCCAAATCAAAATCGCTCGGCAGCGATGGCTCCTCTGAATACTCCCAATCCTATGTGCTGCCACAAGGATTCAGCGGGCAGTACAAAGTATTGGTGCGACGATTGTGGGGGCAAGTGGCAACCGGCAAGGTGACCGTCGACGTGTACACCCATTTTGGCACGACGAAGGTACTGCACATCCACCGCCAGATTCCGGTCAGCGAACGTGATGCACTGGTTCTGTTTGATTTGAACGACGGGCGGCGCAAGGAGCCACTGGATCAGGCACAACTAGCTTTAGCCGTTGATAATCAGGAAATGCTGAGCCGTGCAATTTTGTCCGAGCAACTTTCAACTTTGGATAGTGAATCATCGTCTGCGGCAGATCTGCCCAATGGCGGCGCCGGCAACAAGCCAGTAACACCCTTCAATTTTCCCTTCTTCCGTGCCGGAGCAGTGGGTTATCAACCGGTGATTACGGTTTTGCCGGAAGGCACTAATTTGTTTGCTACGGCAGTGGTATCGGCCGATCGTCGCTATGTGAGAATTACCCCCTTTCCGTTTTTCTCGACAATCGGCCCGGTAGACACGTTCAATTTCGTGTCCGGCCAAACGGGCGGCGGTACGACAACCACGGGCGGCACCACCACCAGCGGAACGACGAGCGGCGGGACAACGACCAGCGGCACGGGCGGTGGCACGACGCTTGGCGGCGGCGGATTCTAACAATTTAGCGAAAATCGCACGACCAGCGTGGCTCCCTGGCTGCAGCGGGCGCATTTTTAAGGTATTTTTAAAACGCCGCGCCGCCGCGCAAAAATTCGCCGCCATTTCTTTCCCCGCCAAAAGCCTCGCTGCAATCTCGGAGTCCGCCATGGCAAAGTTTCGCGCCTTTTTCGTCGGTTTAGCAGCGACTGTCCTGATCCCGAGCGCGAATTTGCCGGGAAGCGGTTCTTTGTCACTCGCTTCGGCGGCAGACGTGGCGGTAGCCAAAACAGCGATGGAATCGATCACCGCCGATGATGCCCAAAACATTGTCAACGTGTTGGCAGACGATTCGCTGGAAGGACGCGAAACCGGCACTCGCGGCGGCCGCGCAGCAGGAACGTATCTCGGCGAGCAATTCCAACGGCTGAAATTGCGCGGCGGCGGAGTAAACGGCGGCTACTATCAACCCTTTGGTGCTAACTCGCGAAATTTGCTGGGCTGGATTGAAGGCAGCGATCCGGAATTGAAAAAGCAGTATGTCCTGGTGACGGCCCATTACGATCACATCGGCTATGGCAAGGCGTCGAACAGCTTTGGGCCGCTAGGACAAATTCACAACGGCGCCGACGACAACGCCAGCGGCGATGCCGGCATTTTGGAAGTGGCCGGCGCCTTCAACCAGCTTCCGCAGCCTCCCAAGCGCAGCGTCATGTTTGCGTTGTGGGATGCTGAAGAGGAGGGATTGCTGGGTTCAAAATACTGGATCGAGCATCCTACGATCAAGTTGGCCGATGTCGCGGCGGTGCTGAACGTCGATATGATCGGCCGGTTGCGCAATAACCGCGTAATCGTGTATGGTGGCCGCACCAGTTACGATTGGCGACAACTGCTCAGCCGCGAAAATGACGAAACGGGCTTGGTTCTCGATTTTGATTGGTTGATGAAGGCTGACAGCGATCATCAGCCGTTTTTCGCTGCCCGTGTGCCCGTGTTGATGCTGCATACCGGCTTGCACGAAGATTATCATCGTCCCAGCGACAAAGCGGACAAAATCAATTCGGCAGGGCTGAAAGTAGTGAGCCAATTGTTATTCCGCACCGCATTGGAAGTAGCCGATGAAACCATCCGGCCCAAATTTCGCACGGCCTCGCGCGATGAATCGCCTGCTTCACAACCCACCGTAGAACAATTATCGCCGCCCGCCTCCGGACGATTGGGAATCGCCTGGGACGAAGCGCAAGCCAAGCAAGGCATTGTGCAAGTAGCGGCCATCACAGCGGGGAGCGCTGCGGCAAAAGCTGGGCTGAAAACCGGCGACCGCCTCATCAGTTACGCCGGCCATGAGCTGAACGATGTCGAGCAGCTACGGCAACTGGTGCTGGCGACGCGAGGTGCGGTGCCAATCAAAATTATGCGTCCCAAAAACGACGAACCGATGGCGATCACCATTCAACCCACCGGTGAACCGGTGCGGCTGGGCCTGGCGTGGCGGGTCGATGATGCCGAGCCCGATGCGGTATTATTGGTCGGAATTACGCCTGGTTCGCCAGCCGATCGGGCTAGTCTAAAATTATATGACCGCATTTATGAGGTGAATGGTCGACGATTTTCTTCCAGCGACGAGTTCCGGGAGCTCACGAATTCGCTGGATAATCCACTGGAATTGCTTACGGAAACTCAGGGCAAAATTCGGCCGGTCAAAGTCGAACGGCTCGATATTTTGAGCAGCGACGTGAGGTCAACCACGCCGACATCAGCTTCCGCTCAGTAAACCGTTGCAAATAGTACACGCCGCGACTGCTAGCACGTTGTGCAACTTGCCAAGGCTGCCATTTCGCTTGTCACCGTAGATTTCTCGCTACTTCGCCTTGCCGGTGATTGCGGTTTGCAGTATTTTTCCGCACCCTTCGGGCGGACCCTGCGCTGCCATCTGGAATCGATGGCCGGTGTGTGGACTTGTCGTGTGCGCCCGAGGCAATTGATTCAGCCCGGTCTGGGTTGGAGTAATTGGTTGCAATACTTGTCTTGTTCTTCTATTTCAGTGCATGACACTCGTCGCAGGGAAGCGAACCTGATGGTCGCACTCCGCCGCCGCCTGATTGTCGGCAGCTTGGCGCTGGTCGCTGGGCTAACAGTTGACGTGCGCCTGTTGCCGGCGCAGAATTCCTCTTATGACGGATCTTCATACCCGTTGCCTCCATCCGCATCGGCATCGGGCGGCCTCACGCCGTTGCCCTCTTACACGCCGCCACCCACGGCCTATGTTCCGGCAGCATCGACGGGCGCTGCTCCAATGACTCCCGGTGCGCCGGCTGGGGCCGCAACCGTATACACCCCGCCGCCTGCATACGCTCCCCTCTCGTCAGCCGCCATGCCGCAACCGGCCACGCCTGGTTCTTCAGGTAGCGTGCCAATGATGGCCTCGAGAAATCCGGCGGCAACACCAAGCCTCTCTGGACCTAGTTTTGAGCCTGCCTCGGCGGGACCAGTGATGCCGCCAATCAATTCGGCCTCGAGTTCCAAGTTTCCCACGTACACGGCGCCGGCCATGCCCGATCCCTTGCCTCCGACCGCGCCGACCGTGTCGTCTTCCACAAGCACTTCGCAGGCGGGAGAAACCATTGTTCGCGAAGTGCGGGTGGAAGGAAACCACACCACGCCGATGGCAAAAATGCCGAAACTGAGCACCCGCGTGGGCCAGCCATTCGATCCACGCTTGGTGCAAGAAGACGTAAGGTCCTTGGCCAGTTCACGCAAGTTTCTCGATGTGAAGTCGCAATTTCAGGCGGTGCCCGGCGGCATTGTAGTAATCTTCCAGGTCGTGGAACGGCCCACGATCGAAGAGGTGTGGTTCGTGGGCAATCAAGATATCCGAACGCCAACATTGCGGAAAAAATCGGAATTGGAAAAGGGACAACCGCTCGATCCGTATGCGATTGAAGAGGCCCGGCGCCGCGTGGAATCGTACTATCACGAAAAGGGATACAACCACGTAGTGCTTACCACGCTGGAAGGCGACAAGCCCAACGATCGCCGCGCCGTGTTCCTGGTGGACGAAGGGCAATCGCAGCGCGTGCTGTGGGTTAGCTTTCAAGGCAACACCATCGCCAGTGCGGCCCGGTTGCGAACTCAAATTACCGTGAAGCCCGGCGTAATGTGGCTGTTTGGCGGAAAAGTTGATCGCAAAAAAATCGATGACGACGTGCAAAAGCTGTACGCCTATTATCGCGGCCTCGGATTCTTCCGCGCAAAAATTTCCCCCGATCTGCAATACAACGCAGATAAAGACTGGCTCTCGCTCACTTACATCGTCGACGAAGGTCCGCGGTTCAAAATTCGCAATGTATCGTTCATTGGGAACGAAAAGTTCAAAGTCGCGGACTTGAACAAAGGCCTGGAGCAAACCGCCGGAAAAGATTTCAACCAAAATACGCTCGACCATGATCTCGTGGCCATCCGCGACGTGTATGGCACGCACGGCTACATTTTCTCCGACGTTCAGGCCGAAACCCGCTTGCTCGAAGATAAGCCCGAAATGGATTTGGTCTATAACGTGGCCGAAGGCAAGCGTTACCGCGTGGGCAAAATCAACGTGAACATCGCCGGTGAAGACGCGCACACCAAGCACACCGTGATTTACGATCGGTTGTCGCTTCATCCAGGCGACATTGTCGACACCAAAAAAATTCGCGAAGATGAGCGTCGCTTGCGCGCCAGCGCGCTCTTCAACGTAGATCCTACCAAAGGCAGCGCGCCAAAAATCGCGTTCAATAAGCCCGACAGCAGCCAGGACAACGAAGAAAGCGTAGCGCAAAGGCCTGACAGCAGAAACCCAGACCGTCGGGGCGCGCGCTCCAGCGGCGGTGGTTACAACGGCTTCGGCAGCGGCGCAAATTCTGGAAGTGGATACGGCAACGGTTATGGAAGCGGCGTCGGTTCCGGTCCTGGGGCCGGTCCCCCCGGCGGGGTTTACGACAGTTACCGCGGACAATCGCCCGATGACGACGAAGTGGTAATCGACATTACCTCGGCGAAAGATTCCGCCGGAAACAATTTGCTAGTTTTCACCCCCTCGCAGCCGAATTCGGGTCGGCAAGTGGATGCCGGCATTCAACAGGCGCGCTTTCAAAGTCCCGGTTCCGGTTATGGCACAGGTGGATATCAGGCAACCGGCGCCAGTTCCGACTGGTCTAGCTTGAATTCTCCGGCGGCCCAACAGGCTGGCTCGGCGTGGAACGTTCCGTCGGCTAGTTCTTCGACCAATTATTTGCCGCCTGGAGCTCGTCCGCTGTCACCAAGTGCCGCCATGTCACCCATCGCGCCGCCGCCAACTGCAGCCGCGCCGTTAACCACCCCGTACTCCAACGCTGGTTATTCGGGTGGCTCGACACCGGCATTCAATGCGCAATATCAGGCCAGCCCGCCGCCGATGAGCTCGCCGCCACCGCCGGTATATTCATCGCCGCCTGTGGCACAGCCCAATTACACGAGCCCGCCGCCGGCTTATTCGCAATCTGCGCCTCCTCCTAACACTTATCCGCCAGGTTTTGCCACCAGCGGGGGCAATGCATTCGGACCGGGCTATTCCGGCTCGCCCAGCGTGCCGCCGCCAGTTTATGGCGCACCGCCGCCCGCATATGGCGCACCGCCACCAGGGTATGGTGCGCCCCCGCCGGGGGCTGCACCACAAGTTCCAGCAGAGGGTGTGGGCTACCAGGTCATTCCGCAAGGTGATCCGTCTGTTGATCTGAACGTGACTGCCCAGGAAACGATGACCGGCCGTTTGATGATCGGCGCTGGCATTAACTCCGATGCCGGCTTGGTCGGCAACTTTGTGCTCGATGAGCAAAACTTTGACATCACCCGCTTGCCGCGCTCCTGGGACACAATTACCGACGGCACTGCCTGGCGCGGCGGTGGCCAACAGTTCCGCTTGGAGGCCGATCCCGGCACAGAACTCCAACGCTATGCGGCTACGTTTCGAGATCCGTACATCTTCGACACGCCGGTGCAGTTCAGCATTTCCGCGTACTACTTCACCCGAATTTATGAAAGCTGGACCGAAGGCCGCGTCGGCGGCACAACCAGCTTAGGTTACGCCTTCACGCCCGACTTAAAGGGCACGGTTGGCTTCCGCGGCGAGCAAGTGCAAATTTACAACGCCGTGGCAAGCCCGCCGCCGCAACTGCAAGAAGTGTTGGGCAACAATGCCCTGTACGGCTTCTCGCTAGGCATGTCGCACGATACCCGCGACAGTCCGTTTTTGCCCACGCAAGGACATTTAGTTTCCGCCACGTTTGAAGAAGTGATTGGCTCCTTCCAATATCCGCGTGTTGATTTGCAAGGGCAGCAGTATTTCCTATTGCATCAACGGGCAGATCAATCGGGCCGCCACGTCATTGGCATTGGCGCACAGCTTGATGTTAGCGGATCGGACACGCCGATTTACGACGCCTACTACGCCGGCGGTTTCAGCACCTTGCGCGGTTTTGCATTCCGCGGAGTTACGCCGCGCGCTTCCGATGGCGTGGGCTTGGGCGGCGATTTCATGGCCTTGGGCACCGCAGAATATTTATTCCCCATTACGGCTGACGATGCGTTGCGGGGAGTCATTTTCTGCGATTTCGGCACGGTCGAGCCCGATGTTCGTTGGGGCAACGTGCGCGTGTCGCCGGGCTTCGGGCTGCGAATTTCGGTTCCGGCAATGGGTCCTGCGCCGATTGCACTGGACGTGGCATTCCCGGTTTCCAAGTCGAATGGCGACGAAGTGCAAAACTTCAGCTTCTTCGTCGGATTCGGCAGGTAGTGCTCGCTTGCAAAACTCCGGGCCAAACAGCAGGGCAGGGAGGAGCAAGCAAATTTAAGTTACCGGCACGGGTAAAAAGTCCACCACAATCCGGTGCCGTCGTAGGTCCGATGCCAGGTGCTGGCCGACGACGTCGGTGCGCCGAACCATCCATAGGCATAAGCGTGGGCAGGCATGCGCGTAGCTTGACCACCGTACAATGGTTGCAGCACTAGGTAGCGTGGGCATTCGTCGGCACTGGCCGTGGTTGCAAACCGGCCCATCGATAAACCGAGGCCCAGCACCGCGGCAATGAGGTATCGTCGCACGACAAATTCCCTTTTGTCCAAAAGAACGAGTTTGGCAGCGGCAACTCTCTATCAATTCATCGGCTGCATATGCACCGCTTCGCTACCAATAGAAACATCCGCCGTATTGCCACGACGGTGTGTATATATTCGGCCCTGATCCGTAAGGCGAATACCACGGGTAGTACGATCGCCAGGTGTACGATGGCTGATAGATGTTGGGCCCGATGCCGTAAGGCGTGTACCAGGGAAGGCGATTAGGCCACAAATACCACGGTTGATATATGTTCGGTCCTAACCCACCGGGCGAATACCAGGGGAATTTATTTCCCCAAACGTATGGCGTGGGCGAAGTGTACCATGGACGGTATCCGTAGCGATTATAGCCGACCAATCCGAATCCGTAATTTGGATAGCCGTAACCGTAGCCCGAACCCCAGCCGCCGGCCAAACCCGCCGACCAATCAAATCCCGGCTCATGGGCGTTGCGGAGGGTATAAAATTCATCCGGCGGTTCTTCCACGGGGCCATAGCGGCGCGTGGCCAGCACGGCAGTGAATATGTGAAAGCCACCTGGTGATGAATAGTCGCCTGTGCCATCCAAAGATTCCTCGACGGCAATTCCCTCCTGTGTTGTGGCGACTGGAGCAGGGGTTCCAATCGGTTCCGCCGCAGGCGCATCGGCAAGAACCAGCTGGCCCTTAAGCAATGGTGCGGCGAGTAGCGCGGCTAGCGTAAGTAACGAAAAGCGTCGGATCATCGATGAACTCGGTCCGCAATGGAGTACTTGCCCCCCGCACTTTGATGGTACTTCCCCGCCGGGCCGATTTCAACGAATTCGCGCCCTGTCCCGTGCCAAACCGGCTAGATATGCTTGGAAATGAATAGTCTGTCATTTCGCCCATCGGTAAGCGCTATGTCATTCGCCGATTTATTTGCTCCCCGTCCGGCCACCAAAAAACTGGCAGAATGCCTACGCCGTTTGTCGCTGTCGCTGGAGGCAGGCATTGATGTCCGCCGCGCCCTGGAAAGTGAAGCGAGGCGATCGCCCTACGGCTTGCGCGAACGGTTGGAGCGCATGAGCGGCATGGTCAACAAGGGTTCGTCGTTTGCCGCCGCCATGCAAGAAACGGGCGATTACTTTCCGCCGTTGATGCGCGAAGTGGTTTCGCTGGGAGAACAAACCGGCCACCTGCCGGAAGTGCTCAAGCAGTTGGCCGAACATTACGAAGGGCAGGTTGGCCTGCGGCGCGTGTTTATGGCTACGGTCGCGTGGCCTCTTGCTGAGCTCGCAATCGCGTTGGCCGTCATTGGTTTTCTGATTTGGATGTCGGCGGTGATCGGCCGCATGACCGGTGCGAAAACCGATTTGCTGGGGCTGGGCTTAACCGGCGAGCTTGGCTTGTTCGTGTATTGTGTATTCCTCGGGCTCGTGGGCTGCGGCTTGTTTCTGCTCTATCGCGCAATGGTCACCGGACAACTGTGGGCACGGCCGATTCAGCGGCTTGTCATGCGCATTCCGGCCATCAGCAGTGCCCTGCGGACTTTGGCCGTGGCGCGCTTCGCTTGGACCATGCACATTGCTCTGGATGCCGCGTTGGATGTAAAGCGTGCACTGCAGCTTGCCGTGGAAAGCACACACAACGCAGAATTCATTGATCAGGCGCCGCAAATGGAGGCGGTCATTACGCGCGGCCATCCCATTCACGAAGCCTTGACCGAGGCCGGCGTGTTCCCCATCGAACTGTTGCATGCCGTGCAAGTGGGCGAAGAAAGCGGCCGATTGCCAGAAACTTTGGCCATTTTGGCCAAGCAACAATTGGAGGCTAGCCGGAGCGCATTCGCCATTTTATCCCAATTAGCCGGTTGGCTCGTTTGGTGCTTAGTAGCGGGATTGATCATTGTTCTCATTTTCCGCCTGGCCGGCGTCTATTTCGGCAGCATCAATCAAGCGCTCAAAGGATTGAAATGACACCGCATTTCAATCCGACCGATTACGGCCCCGTCTTGGGTTCGCTGTTGGAGACAGCGCCGGTAAATTCCTTAGGGCCCGGTCGGCCCGTGGAAGTACAGCGCAAATCCTTGGAAGCTCTTTCGTCCAGTACGCAATCGCTGGAGGCTGCATTTGTGGGGCATCACATCGTAGATCGGTCGCTGGCGCAAGCTTGTTTGGCGGGGCTGTGGCTGCGATTCAACTTTCTTGACCAATCGCACACAATCAGCCAGGAAATTCACAATGCCACAGGCAGTTTTTGGCACGGCATGATGCATCGGCGCGAGCCCGATTACGACAACGCCAAATATTGGTTTCGACGTGTCGGCCGGCATCCTGTATTTGCGACATTGTGCAACGCCGCGAAGGAGGCCGCTGTCGATTCGCCCGATCCGGCGACAAAATTTCTGCTGCAGCAAACCGATTGGAATCCATTTGCGTTTGTCGACTTGGTTTCGGCCAGCAAGAAAGGTTCCGCCGTGGAGGAGTTGTGCCGGCAAATCCAACTTCGGGAATGGGAACTCCTGTTCGACTTTTGTTACCGTGCGGCCATCGAGCAGGTGCGGGATGAGTGAAGCCGGCCCGCCGCCATCGCTCCCTCCGGCAGAGGATTTCACTTCAGCAACTCCAGCGACAATTCCCAATCCGCTGGCTGGTCGGCTGTGTGTGGCAGCCGCTGCCTTGATGTGGAGTTCCAGTGGATTCTTTGCCAAGAATCCCATCTTTGATTCCTGGCCGAGCGATGAGCGCGGAGTTTTGCTGGCTTTTTGGCGGGCATTATTCGCAGGGCTGCTGATTCTGCCGGCGGTGCGCAGGCCGCATTGGTCCGGCAAGTTGTTGCCGATGGCCGGTTGCTTTGCCGTAATGAACGTGACATTTCTTTCGGCCATGTCGCTCACGACTGCGGCCAATGCCATCTGGCTGCAAAACACGGCGCCGTGGTGGATTTTTGGCATTGGCACACTCGTGCTGCGAGATCCGGTGAATCGTCGAGATTTATTTACCTTGGTGCCGGGCGCCTTGGGAATCGGTTTGATTTTGTTTCACGAAGCGGGAAGCGAATCGCACTGGGGCGTGGTGTGGGGGTTGCTTGCGGCGCTGAGTTACGCTGGCGTCGTCATCTTCTTTCGCAACTTGCGAGGCGAAGACACGTTTTGGTTAGTGAGCATCAACCATTTAGTTACCGCGGCAGTCATTGCACCCTTTGTATTGTGGCGAGGACTATGGCCTAGCGGTTGGCAATGGCCGCTGCTGGCGGGCTTCGGCTTTTTCCAGATGGCGCTGCCTTATACGCTCTTTGGGCGCGGGCTGCGCTTAATCTCTGCCCAAGAAGCCGCCGCCATTGGTTTGCTAGAACCAATTCTTTCGCCGTTCTGGGCTTTTCTAGTGCGTGGCGAAAAACCTGGCGGGTGGACGATTGCCGGCGCGGCAATGATTTTGCTCGGATTAGTTTTGCGCTATGCGTGGCCGAAAACGGGCCGGTAACTAGCCGCTTCCTAATTTAAACGGCGTGAAACACAGGATCGGTAGCACCAGCGATGCAATGCCGAGAAATATTCGCCAAGGGCCCAGAGGGACCGAGTCGTCGGAGGTCCGCGGATGATCGACCCCAATAAACGTGACAATGACCACCATTAATGTCCACTCGACTTTGCCGGTGACAACAATGAACGCAATAGCTCCCAGCAAAAAGCCGCGCGCCAGAATGCGCGAACGACGCAAAAACAGGGCATAAATCACGTGGCCGCCATCCAACTGGCTGATCGGCATCATGTTCAGTCCCGTGACAAACATGCCTACCCAACCAGCCATGTAAATTGGATTGCGGGCCAGCACTTCGTTGGGACCAATATCTGGCCGCAACCAACGGATGAGCCATTTGGCCAACAGCGGATCGCCAAAAATCAGTTCCCCGTGCTGCGGAATGCTTTGATTGGCCAATTTAATGCCCAACCATACCAGCGGAATGGTGACCACCAAGCCGGCCAGCGGTCCAGCCAATCCAATATCGAACATTTGTCGCCGGTTCGCGCGGAATCCTTCCATGCCAATGACCGCGCCCATCGTGCCGGTGAGCATCATGGGCATGGGTAAAAAAATGGGATAGCTGGCCGGCACTCGGTAACGCACGGTCATTAAAAAGTGTCCCATTTCATGAGCCAGCAGCACAGCCATCACGCAGCTCATGTAAAGCAGGCCGTCTTGCCAGTTATTCTTCAGTTGGTTCCACGTTGCGTCCCAATCCCAATTTGCACCCTGATGATCTATTTGCAGGCCAAACGCGACCGGCTGCCAATGATAGGTGCCGGCAGCATAGGTAAAAAAGCAAGTGAGCAAAAACAGCACCAGCGGCAGTACACGCCGGCGCGGCCGCATGCCTAAATCAACTTCGTCCAACATCCGCATGGGCACAGGTGGAAATGAAGCGGCCGGGCCCGTGGACATCGTCGTTTGAAACGTCTGATGCGGAACCGTAGTCATCGGCGAAAGGGAGGGATTGTCCGCAGCCGGCGGCAATTCTGGCGGAACGGGCGGAGGATTCATGTATTCAGCATAGCAAATGGCACCGAAACCAGGCAGTGGCCCGTGATCGGTCGTCAATTGGCGCTTCCATTGAGCACAGCCACTGCCGATGCTCCTCGGCTCACAGCACGTCGATGCTTTTCAATGTGTTCCCGCCGGAAAGTTGGGCGGCGTGCAGGCAACGATCGGCGCTGTCCAACAACATGGCAGGCAAGAAATTTTTTGCCAACATCGCCACCGTGGTAACGCCCACGCTAATCTTCAATTTGGCCTCGGCCACATCGCGGTGACGCTGGCTCAGGCGGCGGATGCCACTGAGAATTTGGTGGCCAATTTCTCCAGCTCCCGGCCGATCACAATTCGGCAGCACCAAAGCAAAGCGGCATTCATTGGTTTGTAATTGAACGTTGTGCGCGTGTTCCACGCAGCTACAAGTGAGCGACACCAATTTCGCCAAGCGAAGACATTCGTGCCCGCCCCATTTGGCCGACAATTCTTCAAACTGGTCGATTTCCACCAAAACTAAACTCAACGGCTGTCGTGTTCGTCGGCAGGTGGCGATGGCTTGCTCCACGCTGCGGAGCAATTCCGTGCTGATGCCCGCTTTGTTTTCTGTCACCGCGACGTTTTTCAAGGACGCCGCAGACTGCGTAGCCGTTCCCGACAGTGCAACGCTGGGCAGCGTGCTGCTGCCGTTCGAGTCCTGCGAAACCGTGGTCGCCATCGCAGGCGAGGGTGCGCCGGCATGTTTTGGCATTGCCTGCAAAGCTGCCTTGGCTGGCGTGCGAGCAAATAAAAGCGATTTGCCCGGCATTTTTTTAGCAGCCTGTTGCGAAAAGCGGCGAACGGCTTCGCTGAGCGCGGCCGCATCGCCTAGGACGGCGCTTTCTTCACGAGCATCGTTGGTCGCGAGGTTCGCCGCTGCAACGACTGGAATCCCCGCCGTCTCAAATTGCTGCATCGCCGATAAATCTGTGGCGGCCGAATCGGCCTCGGTTGTCAAGCGGCGATAAGCTTCGGCCAGAATGCTCTCGTAATTTATATCTGCCGGCAATTCCACGGACAGCACGTTGCTAAATTGATCGACTTTTGCGCGCAGCCGGCTTACCAACGCCGTGAGTTGCGTTCCGCTGAGCTGATGGTAGTGCTGGCCAACGCCTAGCAGGCCGCCTAGCCAATCGGTGCGCCCCTCGGCAAGCATGCCAGACAGCAGATCGGCCAAGTGCAAAATTTGCGGCAACGCCTTTTGCGAATCGGGAATTTTTTCCATCCGTTCCGTCGAATTTCCCACCCCGATAGCGGCCACCAGGTTTTCCGGCAGCGACCATCGCTGAAGCAGCCGCGCGCTAAGTTGCACATGATCGAAGCCCAGCGTAACGGTCTCAGCCGCGCTGACATCAACGGCCTTCGCAAAGGCCCGTTCCAAAAACCGTACGTAAGGCTCGCCCAGTTGCTGGATCAGCACCAGCATGCCCAAGTCTTGCAACAGGCCCGCAATAAACGGCTCTTCCCCCGGCATGCGGTAAATCGACTCGCTGATTTCGCGGGCCGCAGTTGCCTTAATCGCGGTGTGGTGCCAGTACCGGCGCAAAATGTCGCCGGTCAATCCTGCAAATAATTCTTCAGGCAGCGAGAAGCCTAAAACCAAGAGCCGCACCGATTTGGTTCCCAACAACGCCAGCGCCTGATTCAAATCGGAAACGCCTCGGCTGAGCCCAAACAGCGAACTATTCACAACCCGCAGCATTTTGCTGACCAGCGCCGGATCGCGCATCAGGCATTTTTTCAGCTCCGACAAATCGACTTTCGGCTGCGCGGTGAGTTGCAAAATCTCCACCGCCACCGTGGGCAAACTGTAAAGCGGCCCGGCTCGGTCGACAAAACGTTCCAGTTCGACTATGTTCTCGGGCATGGGGGTCGCTGCGGCGGTTCGGTTTTTTAGGTCTTCTGTTGCTCAGCAAGTCTAGCTTGTAGGATGAGTCGGAAGTTGAAGCAGGTGTAAGATTTCCGTGTTTCCCGCGATTGTCGGCCCGCCAAAAGCCTGATATATTGTTGGGCTACCCTCGGCGGCCTGTTTGCGACGCCTACGTACGGCGTCGGGCTTAAAGGGGGCACTTACCCGGGACTGGTTTCTTTTGATTTCGGCGGCACGGCTTCCACGAATTTCGCTTTTCGTGGAGCAAGCAGGCCGTGCAACAATCTTCCCCCAACCGCGGGGTTTCCTGATCTGTTGCGCCGAAGCTGGAAAACGGCGATGCCGATCTTAGGCCGGATATTTTCGTGATCAGACGCCCGGATCCGTCAGCAAAGAACATTCATGGTTAATCGAAATTTAATTCGCGATTTGTACGACGTTGAAGATTTGGATCAAGAGGTGGCGGCCGCCATGGCCGATGCCGTCGAAAACGAAGTGGCCGTGGCCACCATCGAGCCCAATGAAAATTCCATTGTCGAGGGGCGCATAATTCGAGTCGACGATGAGTTTGTGCTGGTCGACGTCGGTTTCAAAAGCGAAGGTCAAATTCCGCGCCACGAATGGGATGAAACGGAAGACCCGCCGCAAATTGGCCAGCAACTGAAAGTGCTGATTGAGGAGGTTGACGAAAGCACCGATTTGGAAACCCGCGGCCTGATTGCCTTGTCCAAGCGCAAAGCACGCAAGATTGAGGAATGGAACAAGGTGATGGATTCGGTCAAGGAGGGGGACGTGGTGACGGGCGCGGTCACACGCAAAATCAAAGGCGGTTTGCTGGTCGATGTCAGCGGCGTGAACGTATTCTTGCCCGCCAGCCAGGTCGATATTCGCCGCCCGTCCGACATTGGCGACTACGTGGGCCGCACCATTCAGTGCTTAGTGCTCAAAATTGACGAATCGCGCCGCAACATCGTTGTCAGCCGCCGCGCCCTGATCGAACAAGAACGAACCGAAAAGAAAAAACAGCTCCTGGAAACGCTTCAGGAAGGTCAACTGCGCACCGGCGTCGTGAAAAACATTGCCGAGTTCGGCGCCTTCGTCGATTTGGGCGGCATCGACGGCCTGTTGCATATTACCGACATGAGCTGGGGTCGCATTGGCCATCCGTCAGAAATGGTGGCGATCGACCAGGAAGTCGAAGTCCAAATCTTGCACATCGATCGGGAACGGGAAAAAATCGCCCTGGGCCTGAAGCAAAAAACCGCCAGCCCGTGGGACAACGTGGAAGAAAAGTACGCGGTCGGCTCGGTCCACAAGGGCACCGTGGTCAACGTCATGAGCTACGGCGCTTTTGTGAAGTTAGAAGAAGGCATCGAAGGATTGGTGCACATTAGCGAAATGTCCTGGACCAAGCGCATCAGCCATCCCAACGAATTGGTGCACATCGACGACGAAGTGCAAGTAGTCGTGCTTAAAATCGACAAAGAAAAGCACGAAATTTCACTGGGCATGAAGCAAACGCAAGATAACCCCTGGGACAAAGTCGCCGACCGCTACCCCATTGGCACCTTGGTGGAAGGCACCGTGCGGAATCTTACGAATTACGGCGCCTTCATCGAAATCGAAGAAGGCATCGACGGCTTGCTCCACGTCAGCGACATGTCGTGGACCCGCAAAATCAGCCATCCTAGCGAGGTGGTCGAGAAAGGGCAAAAAATCAAATGCAAGGTGCTTTCGGTCGATCAACAGCGCCGCCGCATCGCCTTGGGCCTTAAGCAGCTGGAAGACGATCCTTGGGCGACCGATATTCCCAGCCGTTACCAATCGGGTCAAATCGTCAAGGGCACCGTTACCAAGCTCACCAACTTCGGCGTGTTCGTGGGGCTGGAAAATGGCCTGGAAGGCTTGCTCCATATTTCCGAGTTGGCCGATCACAAGGTGGAAAACCCGGAGGAAATTGTCAAAGTCGGTGACGAAATTGAAGTGAAAATTTTGCGGGTCGACACCGAAGAACGCAAAATCGGCTTGTCGCGCAAGCGGGTGCAATGGACCGAAGAGCACGAAGCCGCGGAAGCGGAAAATGAAGCCGCCGCCGAAAACGGTGAAAAGAGCGGCGGAACAGGCACTCCGGCAACTGAACTCAAAGGCGGCGTCGGCAAAAGCGGTCCGCTAATTCAACCCGCAGGAGAGTAGGACCGCGGGTTTGCTTGCTCGATGTGGCGATATTAATTTCTATAGAAAATGCATAAGCCCGGAGATGGCAACTACGGGCTTATTTTTTATATTTTCGCGATGAGGACCGCCTGCACGCGATCAATTTTTCTTGCAAGCGGGCTGATCAGCGGTGGGGTTTGCAATTGGACGATCGGCCGAAGAATCCGCTTTCGATTCGGTTTTATTCTCATCGGGCCTTGTCTGAGCGATAAAATTGTCGACGTACTCCGGCAACATATATACTTCAACCCGCGCCATTTGCGAGGGGTCGCGGAAGTCATCGTCGTCGGCCCGCGATTCGTCAGGCCCGGTCTGACTCAGGCGAATGCGTTTGGGCTCGATGCCGTGTAGCACAAAATATCGCATGATCGCCACGCACCGCTCATAGGAAAGCTGCCACATCTTAGCGCTGGCAGCTGGATCGGTTCCTGGAACTTCGTTGGTGTGCCCGCGGATTTCAATTTTGTTCAGCTTTCCCAAAAACACAGGAAACATTTCGTTGATGGCTTGTTTCGCTCGGGCGTCCAATTCCGCCGAGTCGCCGGGAAACGCAATGACATTGCCCATTCCTGATTGATCGGAGCTGCGGAGCATGAAGCCGCTCCGTTTTTTCACGCCGCCGGATTTCGGCGCGCTGGCCGGGTCAGGCGGCTGATCGTCGGTCATCATCCCTCCGCCAAGCGCCGATTTTCCTTTGGCGTTGCTGCGCGGCGGCACGCCATCCATTTCGCGATGCAACGGAATGAGCGACGCGCCGGAGCTGCCTTTGGATTCCACCGGCGAGCGCGAAGCGGCATCGTAAGGATGCTCAAAGTACTTGGCAATGGCTTGCTTGACGGAATTGCTTTGGGCCGTGATCCACATCACCAAAAAAAACGCCATCATCGCGGTCACAAAGTCCGCGTAAGCCACTTTCCAAGCGCCGCCGCCTTTGCCTGCCATGTTTGCTTATCCTGCTTCCGCTTCCTTAAATAGCGCTTCCAACTCTTCTCGATTGGGGCGCGATTCGCTGGCCACGCCGCGGCGGCCTTGTTCGATGGCCACCTTGGGGGGTAAATCGTTGAAGAACGCCAAAATGACGCAAGCGATCGTTTTGAAAAAATCGAGTTCGGACTTGCCCAGGAATTCCATGCGTCCGCACATGGGGGCCAAAAAACCGTAGGAAATCAAAATTCCCAAGAACGTTCCGACGAGCGCGGCGCCCACTTTTTCGCCAATTTCTTCGGCCGGTCCGTTGATGGCGCCCATGGTCACCACAATGCCTAGCACAGCCGCCACGATGCCAAAGCCCGGCATGGCGTCGGCGGTTTTTGCCAAGGCCGAAATCGGAGCGTGATGTTCTTCTTCAATCACTCGCAATTCTGCCTCCAGCAGGGCCGCCAATTGTTCTGGCTTGGCGGTTCCGTCGAGCACTGGAACTAGCGCGCCGCAAATAAATTCCACGACGTGATGATTGGCGGCAATCTTGGGATACTTATTAAAAATCTCGCTCTCGTGCGGATTGGAAACGTGCGAATCGAGTGCCAGCAAGCCATCGCGTCGTGCCGTGCGGAGCAAATCATACAGCAACTTAAACATGTCGTTGTACATTTGCTTATTGAAGGGGGAGCCTTTGACGCAGCCCAGCATCCCCTTGAACAAATCTTTCAGTACTTTGATCGGCGTCATCAGCACGAGCGCGCCGATCGCGGCCCCCCCAATCGTGACGAATTCTGACGGGTGAATGAGTGCGCCAATCGTGCCGCCGGCCATTATAAAGCCAGCCATGACGCAGCCTAATACAATAACGCCGCCGAGAATGACGATCATGGGGAATCTGCGCGCAGTGGTTAATGCAATCGCGCTGCCCCGACGATCGCTCGTTGAAAATCGAATTTAATTCGGACCGGTATCGTAGGCCACCGTGCCTTCAACCTGATGGCCTACGAGAATTTAGCACGCAAAGGTGGCGTTCGACGCAGAAACGGGATTGTGCCGAGTCTTCGGAACCGAGCAAATAAATCTGCGATTCTCCAGACCCCTGCAAAATAACGCTTTCTGTTGCTGTGGGCTCAAGTTCGATGCCCAACGCCCACTCAGGACGGGATGCTGCACGCCGCCGCCTTTCGCATACAACCGGTACAGGATGCACAAGCCGTTCCTGGCGCGGCCCAAGCGATCGACCGAACCCATGCAATGCGACCAATTGTGTAATTGAACAGGAGAAAATCGTCAGCCCCGGGCGCAATCGGCGATTCGCGCCAATCCGCACTGGTAGTGTTTTTCGCTACCGATTGCATTCCGGCTACATTCCGCTCACATCGTCGAGCCGGCAGGCGATTGGAGAAGATCAGAAAACTACGTCGATAGCTACGTTTGTGCAGACGGAACCCACGGATGGCATGCATTGTCTCTATGGGGGCTGCGTCGCGATAACCCACTATGAACACCAGAGAATAGCACCCGATATGCCAACCACTCGTCGCCGGCCTTCCGCGGCCGTTCAAACGCCGCTGGAAACCTACCTCCGCGAAATCAACGAAACCGCGCTGTTGAATGGGCCGCAGGAACGGGAATTGGCCGTTGCCATTGGCAACGGCGATGTGCAGGCCCGCGACCGCATGGTCCGTGCCAATTTGCGGCTGGTCGTAAATATTGCTCGGGGATACACCGGCAAAGGCCTCGGGCTGCAAGATTTAATTGAAGAGGGCAATCTCGGTCTGTTGCGGGCAGTCGAAGGCTTCGATCCGGCCATGGGCACACGCTTCAGCACGTATGCCAGCTACTGGATTAAGCAGTCGATTAAGCGGGCCCTCATCAACTCCGCTAAAACCATCCGCATTCCCGCATACATGGTGGAGCTGCTTTCTAAATGGCGTCGAGCCAGCGCGCGGCTAACCGAAGAGCTTGGCCGCTCACCAACTCCGGAAGAAGTGGGCCGCGTCCTGGGGCTG
Source organism: Pirellulales bacterium (assembly GCA_035656635.1). Classification (NCBI taxonomy): domain Bacteria; kingdom Pseudomonadati; phylum Planctomycetota; class Planctomycetia; order Pirellulales; species Pirellulales bacterium. The sequence goes on along the minus strand of DASRSD010000160.1, from coordinate 1,188 downwards.
CCGCGGAAAAAACTTTCCATCATCAAAAAGGCCATCCGCATTTACAACAGCACGCCACAAACCGATCAGCCGGAGGCTGGCTGGTCGTTGGGCGAAATGGTCACCGACGACACCACCAAGCCCCCCGAGGAAATGTTGCTGACCAGCGACAATTTGCATCATGTGATGCGCATGCTGCAAACCATGGATGCCCGCGAGGCCACGGTCCTGCGAATGCGTTTTGGTCTGGAAGACAACGAGCCCCGTACTCTGAAAGAAATTGGCGAAGCGCTGGGTCTGACCCGCGAACGAGTGCGTCAAATCGAAACCGAAGCTTTGCACAAGCTGGCCGCCGGTTTGGAAGGCGATGTGCAGCTAGCGGAAGTGTAGGGACACCGCATTTATTTGTGGTCAATGCGCCACACGGCCCATACGAAAACGATTCGGTCATCGACAATTACTTCGAAGTCGATCCCCAGCGGGTAAACAAATCCCACCCTTGAGTTTGCTGTCCGAGATTCGCCGTACGCAAGTGGATTCGACTTCAATTGCAAATCGATTTCATTCGTAGCGTCCAGGACTGCCTTCCGATTAGGCGCGCTCATCCAAATGTTCGCTAAGCGCTCTTCAGCTGCTGGCGTCCACAGCACGGTATACTTCATGTCGCCCCGATCCGCTTCAACACATCGGCCAACGGAGTACCGGTGCGTTGTTTGCGGAGTTCCTCAAGCTCCTCATCGGAAATCGGCGATTTGATCGTTCCCGGCGGGGGCACGGGATGAAAATATCCGAGGACTTGCCCCGTCTCGGTGCACAAGATCAGGGGATCGGTGCCGGTCAATTTCGCTTGCAGCGAACTGTCGATCGTGACACGTGTCATAGGGAACACCTGCGGAGAACAAGCTTTCCAGAGAATTGTCTGCCCAAATTATACCACCGCTGGCCGCCAAATCGCCACTGCGGCCGAACACTACCGAACTCCGGGGTTGGAAGAGGCGTCGCCATTATGGCAGGATAGTGACCATGCATCACTGGAATAAAGTAGCGATTATCGGCGTCGGATTGATCGGTGGCTCGATCGGATTGGCCTTGCGCAAGCGAGGGCTAGCGAAAGAAATTGTCGGCATTGGCCGAATCCAGTCGGCTGCCAATCTGGAACAAGCGAAGCAACTCGGTGCAATTACTGCGGCGGCAACCGAGATTCAAACG